>NZ_CP084222.1:2401038-2701168 GCF_020268605.1 Arsenophonus apicola | reverse complement strand
AAGTCGAATAGTAATAATCCTAACAGCCAATTTGAACTCTATAATCGGGTTGGCTATGTTGGTATTTCTCATGCAGAATATGGGAAAGTACAATTTGGCCGTACTTATGTTCCTATTGATTCAGTTGCTAAATCTAATTTAGGTTATAACAATACTGGTGTGCTCTATTTTGCTGATGTACTGAGTCGAAATACCGGTATATCTTCTGGCTATGTAAAGCAAGAAAATGGCAATACCATTTATCGTGGTACTGGACGGGATATTTTTACCCTACGTTTGCCCCATACTATCTATTTAGAAACACCTTCATTTAAAGGCGTAAAGTTTGCAGGCAGTTATTCTAGACCCTCGGAAGGCAGTGGTGAGCGTGATTACAGTGATATTCTTCATGCTTACTCATTGGGTCTTTTTTATCAGAACGCTTTAGGTTTCGAACTGGCTACTGGTTGGGCTGAAGCGGTGGGTGAAAAAAACCAAACAGGAAAAAAACCGCAAGACAAAATGTTCGCATTGGGGGTCAAATATATTTTTCCTGATAAGACCGCTTCAATTGGAATTGATTATGGTCGGTTACAATCAACGAATGTAGTAGTCGCCAGGAAAACACTGACGCCAACATCGGTGACAGGGGATTGGTCAGCTCATCTCTACAGTATTGGCGCAAAATGGCACTGGCCAGAATCAGATACAGGCTTATATGCCGGTTACGGACTAAGATCAGGCGATAAAAAAACCTTTGACTATCCAAAGCAGACTTATACGTTAGGTGTAGATAAAGACTTTGCAGTAATGAAAAATAAGCAATTACTTTTATATATGGAAATGGCGTATAACCACCTTCATAGTAAAAATCAAGCTTATGAGAAAGATAATTGGTTTTTGGTTGAGACAGGTTTGCGTTTCTTTTTCTAACCAATTTCATGAAAATTCACCCTAATGAATGATAGCGATTTAGTCTATTATATAAAGGTAAAAATTATAATAACAGCCAGAATGGCTGTTATTTTTTATATTAGATTCAATGGCAAAATCACTATATTTGGCAAACCATATCTTATCAATTGTTATCTTAATGGTATAAGAAAGTCACTAAAAACGCATAGTGTTTTGCTATACTAATGCCGACTTGCTAATAGTTAGTAACGATTGGACAAAATAAATTCTGCTGCAAGTTGTGTTAATTTTCACCAAATACTTTGAAGCGAATGTTATCGTCAATATAGGTTTTTTCATTAGCCGGTTGTTTAATTGCACCAAAGACTAACTGAGCACGTAATTTCCACGAGTTTGGGATCTTCCAACTGGCATGCACTTTTTCATCAATGAGTGGATTGTAGTGTTGCAGTGATGCGCCCACTTTTTCTTGTGCTAGACTCGCCCAAACCGCATATTGTGCCATTCCGCTACTCTGTTCTGACCAAACAGGGAAGTTATCGGCATAAAGTGGGAATTTTTGCTGTAATTCTTTGATAATATTTTGTTCTTCAAAAAATAATACCGTACCTGCGCCGGCAGCAAAACTATCGATTTTTTTCTCTGTGGTAGTAAATATCTCTTTAGCAACAATTTCTTTTAGCGTTTCTTTGGTAATATTGTGCCACAGTTTTTTATGTTCATCGCCTAATAAAATAACCACCCGCGATGTTTGGGAATTAAATGAAGAAGGTGCTTCTTTAACGGCTTCTTTAACCAATTTAATAAGTCTTGCTTGAGAAATAGGTAATGAGTTATCTATATTGTAAATGGTTCTTCTTTCTTTCATCATTTCTATAAATTTGTTTGGCATTATATTCTCCTTATATTAATAAGGTCATAAATTGATTGTGCGCAGCTAGGTTATTGATAACTATAATCGGACTGACAAAAAATCATAGATAAAAAATTTAACTATATAGTTCAAAAATTCAGTTATTAATTAATTTTGTGAATTACATACCAGATCTCATCTTAAGTTTAAAAATTTGCAACTTAATAAAATTGGCGACAATAATTCATTAAATGGTTATAAATATGAAATAATAGTGCCAATTAATTTGATAATGAAATAATGATAGGATCAATCATGGTAAGACGTATTCTGGTCGTCGAAGATGAAACTGCGATCCGTGAGATGATTTGCTTTATATTAGAACAGAATGGATTTCAAACAGTTGAGGCAGATGATTATGATTCAGCAATCGCGCAGCTTATAGAGCCTTATCCTGCACTTATTTTGCTGGATTGGATGATCCCAGGTGGTTCGGGCATCCAGCTTATTGCCCATATAAAACGTGATCAACTGACGCGAAATATTCCCATTATGATGTTAACCGCTAGGGGAGAAGAAGCAGATCGGGTACGTGGTTTAGAAATAGGTGCAGATGATTATCTTACTAAACCTTTTTCACCTAAAGAGCTGATTGCTAGGGTAAACGCAATTTTACGTCGTGTTTCAGCTTTGGCTAGCGACAATGTTATCGAAATGAACGGATTGAAATTAGATCCTGCTTCTCATAGGGTAATGAGCGATACAATGTCGATAGAACTGGGACCGACAGAATATAAATTATTGTATTTTTTTATGACCCATCCAGAACGAGTTTATAATCGTGAGCAATTATTAAATTATGTATGGGGTGTGAATGTTTATATTGAGGATCGTACAGTAGATGTGCATATTCGTCGTTTACGTAAAGCACTGGCTGTGGCTGGTCATGAAAAAATGATCCAAACTGTTCGAGGTACAGGCTATCGTTTCTCTGTCCGTTATTGATTGCTGGTTATAAGGAAAAGTCGACGTGCTTGAACGTTTGTCGTGGAAAAACTTAGTGGTTGTTCTGGTTTTATTCTGCTTACCGGCATGTGGATTATCACTTTTTATTGGTCATTTATCTTGGTTGCTCGTGATTTCACTATTAGCGGCTTTATGCTGGCATAGTTATCATTTACTGAAATTATCCGATTGGCTTTGGCTTGAACGTCGTTTACTGCCACCCACCGGGAAAGGTGTTTGGGAGCCGATTTTTTATGGTATTTATCAGTTACAACAACGTAATCGTAAACGCCGGCATGAATTGGTACAGATTATTAGGCGATTTCGTAGTGGTGCAGAATCTTTACCTGATGCCGTAATCATCATGACCGCAGAAGGTAATATTGTTTGGTGTAATCGTTTAGCTGAATATTTATTAGGTTTTCGTTGGCCAGAAGATAGTGGGCAATCTATTTTCAATTTACTTCGTTATCCTGATTTCAACCGCTATTTTATTTTGGCCGACTATTCCGTGCCATTTACGATAGCGTTAAATAACGGTGCAATAGTTGAATTTCAAATTATGTCTTATGTTGATGACCAATTACTAATGGTTGCAAGAGACATAACGGAAAAGGAGAAATTGGAAAAATTACGCGGCGAATTTTTTGCTAATGCTAATCATGAGTTACGCACACCGTTGACCGTTTTGCAAGGTTACCTGGAAATCATGGATGAGCAAAACGATAGCTATCCGGCTAATAAAAAAGCCTTATGCTCAATGCGTGAACAAGTGGCACGCATGGATAGTTTAATTAAACAAATACTCCAGCTTTCCCGCATTGAAATAGCAGCGCATATTAATTTGAATGAACAGATCAATATTCCGGCAATGCTAAATATAATAAAACAGGATGTAATAAATTTAAGCTTGGCAAAGCATAAAATTATTTTTGATGTAGATAAAGAATTGCAAGTTTATGGTAATGAAGAGCAATTAAGAAGTGCTATTTCAAATCTTATTTATAATGCGATTAACCATACACCGGTTGGAACATCTATTCACATTTGTTGGCAACATGTTAAACAGGGAGCACTTTTTTCTATTCGCGATAATGGTCCGGGAATTGCTTCCACGCATTTGCCACGTTTAACGGAACGTTTTTATCGAGCAGATAAATCGCGTTCTCGCCGAATGGGCGGCGGCAGTGGATTAGGATTGGCTATTGTTAAACATGCATTAATTCATCATCATTCCCAATTAAATATTGAAAGTCAATTAGGTAAGGGGTCGGTATTTAGTTTTATTTTACCGTCTAGTTTAGTTGTGATAACAAAAAATGGACAAAATTAAATTTCATTGGCTGTATTTTAGTTAAATAAGTTTAGCAAAATAATACATTTGCATGAGTAAATGTTAGTGTTGGTTAAATTTTGTGCAAATCATATAACGTATATTGAGTAAACACTAAAACCAATCACTAAATAAAAAATTTATTTCAGATTTTTATTCTGCTTTTTCGATTTACTATTGCCTTTTATCATTATAAAAGTTTTACTTGTAGTCTGTTATTGGCGTATTTTTCTGTTTTTATCAAATTTATCAGATTAATTAAATATATTTTTTACTGATTAAAATTAGCGGAGATCACAGTCAATAAATAAAAAGTGGTTTAGGTTTTAGTTCTACTTAAGCTGGATGATAAATAACAACAAATTAACAACAATTATGGCATATCGTTTAACATCGAGAGATATTCTAGCGTTAGGGTTTATGACCTTTGCGTTATTTGTAGGAGCAGGAAATATTATTTTTCCTCCCATGGTTGGTTTGCAAGCTGGTGAGCATGTATGGATAGCGGCAGCTGGATTCCTGCTAACAGGTGTTGGTTTGCCTGTTATTGCTGTTATCGCCTTAGCAAAAGTAGGTGGCGGTATCGAACAGCTTAGTGCGCCGATTGGCAAATGTGCGGGGTTACTGTTAGCAATCGTCGCCTATTTATCGGTCGGGCCATTATTTGCGACACCTCGTACTGCAACCGTTTCTTATGAAGTCGGAATTGCCCCACTAGTAGGCGGCGTTTCTTCGATTTCATTGTTTATCTATAGTCTTATTTATTTTGCCATTGTGATAGCGATTTCACTCTATCCAGGCCGATTGCTCGATAGTGTAGGGCATATCCTAGCGCCAATAAAAATGATTGCATTAGCTATTTTAGGTATTGCTGCGTTACTTTGGCCAGCAGGTGAACCTATTATGTCAACGCCATCCTACACAGAAATGGCTTTTTCTAATGGTTTTATTAATGGCTATCTGACTATGGATACCTTGGGTGCGATGGTTTTTGGCATTGTTATTGTGAATGCTGCCCGCTCACGTGGCGTCGAAAATTCCGCTCTTCTAACCCGTTATACGATGTGGGCTGGATTAATTGCCGGCGTGTTATTAACATTGGTTTATGTTTCATTGTTTAAACTGGGTGAGAATAGCGGCACGTTATTGCCTAACGCCAGTAATGGTGCTGATATTTTGCATGCCTATGTGCAACATACTTTCGGTAATTATGGTAGCTTTTTCTTAGGAGTACTGATTTTTGTTGCTTGTATGGTAACGGCGGTTGGACTTACTTGTGCTTGTGCTGAATTTTTCGCGCTTTATGTACCATTTTCTTATCGTAAATTAGTCTGGATACTTGGTATCTTTTCTATGGTGATTTCTAATTTAGGATTAAGTAAACTGATTGAATTCTCTATTCCAGTATTAATTGCGATTTACCCACCATGTATTGTATTGATTATAATGAGCTTTACTTTGAAATGGTGGAAGTGTGCATCCAGGGTGGTTGCGCCAACAATGTTGGTAAGTTTACTATTTGGTTTATTAGGTGCCATGAAATCCTCTGAGCTTTTGCAAGCATTCATTCCTGCAATGGCAAAAAAATTACCACTTTATAATCATGATCTAGCCTGGCTGGTACCATCATTAATTGTCTTAGTTTTGTTTGCATTATATGATCGTATTAACACTAAACAGCACTAATATAAAGTTAGATGCCTAAAGCATGTAATTTAATAGCAATAAACCCTAGTCTTTAATCAGCTAGGGTTTATTTGTTTTCATTAATAGCGCTCTTTTTTTTGTTCGAGTTTCAACAAAGATGATCATTTCTGGATAAAATTGCCAAAAGAAAGTAGAAAAGCGAGAGTAATGCAGAATAAAGTCATCAAAGGAACCGATTAAATTAACCAGTTTAGGCCGTCTGCGCGCCATGCTGTTTAATACATTACTAATATATTCAGGTTCTGCATAACGGATCAGCCAGTTTTGTGACCATAAATACTCATTTAATTCTTGAAATTTCTCTGGGGTATAATATAAGTTCGGTTCAATTTGCTGGCGAGCATAATCAACAAATTGGGGTAGAGTTTGCTTTGATTCGATTT
This sequence comes from Arsenophonus apicola, assembly GCF_020268605.1. Classification (NCBI taxonomy): domain Bacteria; kingdom Pseudomonadati; phylum Pseudomonadota; class Gammaproteobacteria; order Enterobacterales; family Morganellaceae; genus Arsenophonus; species Arsenophonus apicola. Next base: position 2,694,993 of record NZ_CP084222.1, on the reverse strand, counting down.
GATCCCAATATAAAGCGAGAAAATGATCCCAAACTAAATCGAGAGTAATTGCGGCGACTCGACGGTATGGCGGCCGAAAAAGTTGCTTTGCATTAATCACAATGGGGTGTTGATCGGTAAATTTATCTACTTGGCGATGCATTCTGATCCCGGCCACAATATCCGGTGAATACAAACCATCAGGATCACCGCGAACGAAATCCGCCATTAAATTTCCTAATAAGGAACTTTGAGCTCGTTGAGCTAAATGCAAGTGTGCAAGAAAATTCATAGTGTCATTATAAGTGAATTTTTAGTTTTCGTGATGCTTATTTGTTGCACTGTCTTTATCACCGCACTAGACTAGTGCGCTTGTTTTGATCAAATAGTATAAAGAAATGCGTATTTCTGATTTTGCTTTTAAATTACCTGATGAGTTAATAGCCCATTATCCCTTAGCTAAACGTAGTCACTGCCGGCTACTTTCTTTAGACGGTTCAACTGGTGAACTGGCTCATGGTATTTTTACTGATATTATTGATAAATTAGAATCAGGTGATCTGCTAGTTTTCAATAATACGCAGGTTATACCTGCACGCCTTTATGGCCGTAAAATGTCTGGTGGCAAAATTGAAGTATTAATTGAGCGCATGTTAGATCCCCACCGAGTTTTGGCACATGTTCGTGCTTCGAAAGCGCCCAAGGTAGGCGCTGAATTATTATTAGGTGATGATGAAAGCGTCAAAGCTATTATGTTAGCAAGACACGATACATTATTTGAAATTGCTTTTCAGGATCAGCTTGATGTGTTAGCTATCTTAAATGATATTGGCCATATACCATTACCTTCCTACATTGCTCGTCCTGATGAAGAAGTTGATAGAACACTTTATCAAACAGTTTATGGCCAACGACCTGGTGCAGTTGCTGCGCCCACGGCAGGATTACATTTTGATGAATCATTACTAGCGGCGCTGCGGCAAAAAGGGGTCGAAATGGCATTTGTGACGCTGCATGTTGGTGCAGGTACATTTCAACCTGTTCGGGTGGAAAATGTTGCTGAACATACCATGCATGCAGAGTATGTTGAAGTATCGCAAGAGGTTGTTGATGCAATATTGGCGTGTAAAGCGAGAGGTAAACGGGTTATTGCGGTTGGCACAACTTCAATTCGAGCTTTAGAAAGTGCGGCGAGCGCCTGTAAAGAAGGTATTATTGCTCCCTTTTTTGCTGATACCCGAATTTTTATTTACCCAGGCTTTCATTTTCAAATTGTCGATGCATTGATTACTAATTTCCATTTACCTGAATCAACTTTAATTATGTTGGTATCTGCTTTTGCTGGTTATCAAAATACGATGAATGCCTACCAAAAAGCAATCGCAGAAAAGTATCGTTTTTTTAGTTATGGGGATGCCATGTTTATCACGCATAATCCAAATGCAATGAATGAAAAAATTGGCTAACGCGTTCTTAACTTGATAATTAACATCATCAATTTAGTTACTAAATTGGTAAATAACACATTGGACTGTTTTTCTGATGTTGGAGAGGCAAAGTGAAATATGAATTACAAACCCAAGATGGGCAGGCTCGTCGAGGTCGTTTGATTTTTGAGCGTGGTACAGTAGAAACGCCTGCTTTTATGCCGGTTGGTACTTATGGCACAGTTAAGGGTATGACGCCGGAAGAAGTTAAACAGACCGGAGCACAAATTCTGTTAGGCAATACTTTTCATTTATGGTTGCGTCCCGGGCAAGAGATAATGAAATTACATGGTGATTTGCATGATTTTATGCAATGGCAAGGACCAATTTTGACTGACTCAGGTGGATTTCAAGTTTTTAGCCTTGGTGCGATGCGTAAAATTAAAGAAGAGGGTGTCCATTTTCGTCATCCAATTAATGGTGAAAAAATTTTCCTTAGTCCGGAAAAATCGATGGAAATTCAGTATGATCTGGGTTCGGATATTGTCATGATTTTTGATGAATGTACGCCTTATCCAGCAGATTGGGATTATGCTAAAAAGTCGATGGAGATGTCGCTTCGTTGGGCACAACGTAGTCGTCAACGGTTTGATGAGTTAGGCAATAAAAATGCGCTTTTTGGCATTATTCAGGGCAGTGTTTACCCGGATTTACGAGACATATCAGTAAAAGGCCTGGTTGAGATTGGTTTTGATGGCTATGCTGTTGGCGGTTTAGCTGTGGGAGAACCGAAAGCAGATATGCATCGCATTTTAGAGCATGTTTGCCCACAAATTCCGCATAATAAACCACGCTATTTAATGGGCGTCGGTAAACCGGAGGATCTAATTGAAGGGGTTCGTCGCGGCATTGATATGTTTGATTGTGTGATGCCAACCCGTAATGCACGAAATGGTCATCTATTTGTCACTGAAGGGGTAATTAAAATCCGTAATGCTAAATATAAATCGGATACTTCGCCACTAGATGCCCATTGTGACTGCTATACTTGCTCTAACTATAGCCGTGCTTATTTACATCATCTTGACCGCTGTAATGAAATTCTTGGGGCCAGGCTTAATACCTTACACAATTTGCGTTATTATCAACGGCTAATGGCTGAAATTCGACAAGCGATTGAGAAAGGTGAATTTGAGGCTTTTGCGGTAGCGTTTTATCGACGAATCAATAAATCGATTTCATCAAACTAGAGTATAATTTCAGTCGTGCTAATTGAATCAAATCAGTGTAGGATTTATTGGCTTAGATTAATTTTTTGAGTTAGACATATAGTTTTAATCACAATGAGGAAATTTTGATGAGTTTGTTTATTTCTGAAGCAGTCGCTTCAGCGGGTGGTCAGGCGCAAGGAAACCCATATTCTTTGATCATCATGCTGGTTGTTTTCGGATTAATTTTTTATTTTATGATTTTACGCCCACAGCAGAAGCGAGCTAAAGAGCACAAAAAATTAATGGATTCTATTTCTAAAGGTGATGAGGTACTAACAACTGGTGGATTAATTGGCCGTGTCACCAAAGTATCTGAAACAGGTTATATTGTTGTCGCATTAAATGACAGCAATGAAGTAACCATTAAACGTGATTTCGTTGCTGCTGTACTACCAAAAGGTACAATGAAGTCTATCTAATTTCTGATTTTCCCGAAGGGAATTGCCGTGCTAAATCGTTATCCTTTGTGGAAGTATTTGATGTTGATCGCTGCGTTACTCATCGGTCTGCTGTATGCGCTTCCCAATCTTTATGGAGAAGATCCGGCTGTTCAGATCACTGGCGTGCGGGGAACCGCTGCCAATGAACAGACTGTTGATCAGGTTCGCAATATTTTAAAGAAAGAGAAAATCGAAAGTAAATCAATTGCACTGGAAAACGGTGTAATTCTTGCTCGTTTTGATAATCCAGATGTCCAGTTACATGCACGCGAAACCCTAGTTGCTGGTTTAGGAGAGCAGTATATTGTGGCGTTAAATCTGGCACCTGCCACCACTCATTGGTTAAGGGCATTGGGCGGTGAACCCATGAAATTAGGGTTAGATTTGCGTGGTGGTGTTCACTTCTTAATGGAGGTGGATATGGAAACGGCGTTGGGTAAATTACAAGAACAGAATATGGATGGCCTGCGTAGTGATTTACGAGAAAAAGGGATCCCATATTCAACGATACGTAAAATAGATAATTACGGCGTTGAAATTCGTTTCCGTGATGATAGTGATCGCTCACAAGCAGAATCTTATCTGACACCACGTTATCGTGATTTAGTTTTTACTATGGGTAACAACAATATATTAACGGCAGTAATGACAGATGAGCGGATCCGTGAAGCGCGTAATTATGCAGTATCACAAAATATTAATATTATCCGTAACCGCGTTAACCAATTAGGCGTTGCTGAACCATTGGTGCAACGTCAGGGAGCTGATCGTATTGTCGTTGAATTACCGGGTATTCAAGATACGGCGCGAGCAAAAGAGATCCTCGGTGCAACTGCAACACTGGAGTTTCGCTTAGTTAATGTCGGCATAGACAGTTCGGCTATTCAACGTGGCCATATTCCTGGTGATTCCGAGATAAAATATACGCGTGATGGCGAGCCGGTGGTTCTTTATAAACGCGTGATTTTGACAGGGGATCACATTACTGATTCGACATCTGATATGGATGAAATGGGTAGTCCACAGGTCAGTATTGGTCTAGATAGTGTCGGTGGCTCTATTATGTCTGATTTTACGCGTGATAATCAGGATAAATTGATGGCAACTTTATTTGTCGAATATAAAGATAGCGGGCGAAAGGATGCCAATGGTCGTGCTATTTTGGTAAAAGATGAAAAAGTCATTAATGTCGCCAGAATCTCCGCTCGTTTTGGTAGCAAATTTCGTATTACCGGTATTAGCAATCCAACAGAAGCTCGTCAATTATCTTTATTATTACGCGCTGGCGCATTGATTGCACCCATTCAAATTGTTGAAGAACGCACAATTGGGCCAACATTAGGATTGCAAAATATTGAGCAAGGTATGAAAGCCTCATTAGCTGGTTTACTCGCTTCTGTGCTGTTTATGGTCATTTATTATCGCAAGTTTGGCCTGATTGCCAGTTCGGCGTTGTTAGCAAACTTGATCCTCATTATGGGAATTATGTCCTTATTGCCGGGAGCTACTCTGACCATGCCGGGAATTGCTGGTATTGTTTTAACGCTTGCTGTTGCAGTGGATGCGAATGTATTGATTAATGAACGTATTAAAGAAGAGCTAAAAAATGGTCGTTCGGTACAGCAAGCGATACATGAAGGTTATAAAGGGGCATTTTCCAGTATATTAGACGCGAATTTGACAACTGTGATCACGGCAACCATTTTGTATGCGGTAGGCACCGGCTCTATTAAGGGCTTTGCTATTACTACGGCAATTGGTATTGCCACCTCCATGTTTACTGCCATTGTAGGAACACGTGCTATCGTGAACTTATTGTATGGTGGTAAACGTATTAAAAAGCTGTCTATTTAAGGAGCGTGGTTATGGCGCAAGATTACACAGTAGAACAGTTAAATCATGGCCGCAAAGTTATCGATTTTATGCGTTGGGATTATTTAGCGTTTGCTATCTCAATTGCTTTGTTTATTCTTTCCGTTACGGTCATATCATTGAAAGGTTTTAACTGGGGATTAGATTTTACCGGTGGGACTGTAATTGAAATTAACCTCAGTCAACCTGCAGATCTTGATAAAATTAGAGCCAGTTTAGCGAATAATGGTTATCAGGAACCTCTGATCCAAAATTTTGGTAGCAGCCGAGATATTATGATCCGGTTGCCTCCCACTGAAGGCGTGGCAGGTCAAGAAATCGGTAAGTCTATTATTTCAGTGATTAACAAAAATGTCGATGATCAAGCAACGGTTAAGCGCATCGAGTTTGTTGGGCCGAGTGTCGGTAGTGAATTAGCTCAAACCGGAGCAATGGCACTTTTAGCAGCTTTGATCTGTATTTTGATTTACGTTGGTTTTCGTTTTGAATGGCGTCTGGCTGCTGGTGCGGTAATATCATTAGCTCATGATGTAGTTATTACATTAGGCATTGTGTCGCTTTTTCAAATTGAAGTTGATATGACTATCGTTGCTTCATTAATGTCGGTTATCGGTTATTCCTTAAATGACAGCATTGTTGTTTCTGATCGTATTCGTGAAAATTTCCGCAAGATCCGCCGCGGTACTTCATACGAAATAGTCAATGTTTCCTTAACACAAACATTGAGTCGAACACTTATTACATCAGGAACTTCTTTATTAGTGGTACTGATGCTCTATCTTTTTGGTGGTTCAATACTGAAAGGATTTTCTCTAGTTATGTTAATTGGGGTGACGATTGGCACCGTTTCTTCAATTTATGTTGCTTCTGCTCTGGCATTAAAGATGGGAATGAAACGAGAGCATTTGATCCCTCCTAAAGTCGAAAAAGAGGGAGCAGATCAAAATTCTCTGGTGCCTTAAAGGTAAATTTTGTTAACTTGCACCCTGTTAGATTGCGCTAGCAGGGTGTTTTTCATTGATAGCTGGGTTAAACTGAAAAACCGGACCCTAAAATCAGGAAATTTTATGCATTGCCCATTTTGCACCGCTGTAGATACCAAAGTGATTGATTCACGTCTGGTTGGCGATGGTTCGCAGGTTCGTCGTCGTCGACAATGTCTTGAATGTCATGAGCGTTTTACGACTTTTGAAGTGGCTGAATTAGTTATGCCACGGGTAGTAAAAAGTGATGATGTGCGTGAGTCATTTGATGAACACAAACTTAGACGAGGTATGCAAAAAGCACTAGAAAAACGCCCGGTAAGTTCTGATGATGTTGAAACAGCTATTAACAATATAAAATCGCAACTTCGCGCAACTGGAGAGCGAGAAATTCCGGCGAAAATGATCGGAAAAATTGTCATGGATGAGTTAAAAAAATTGGATAAAGTTGCTTATATACGCTTTGCTTCGGTTTATCGTAGTTTTGAAGATATTCGTGAATTTGGCGAAGAAATAGCTAAGTTACAGGATTAAGAGTAAAAAATGCCCCCGTTTGATCAGCAGTTTATGAGCCGTGCGTTGTCATTGGCCAGCCAAGGACGATTTACTACTTCACCCAACCCGAATGTAGGTTGCGTCATTGTGCGCGATGGTGAAGTTGTGGGAGAAGGTTTTCATTGTAAAGCAGGCGATGAGCATGCGGAAATTTATGCTTTACAAATGGCGGGTGATAAAGCTAATGGAGCAACCGCATATGTCACATTAGAACCCTGTAGCCATTATGGTAAAACGCCGCCTTGTGCAGATGCGTTAATTAGTGCAGGTATTCGGCGTGTTGTTGTGGCGATGCAAGATCCAAATCCTCAAGTTGCAGGACGTGGTTTACTTAAACTCCAGCAGGCTGGTATCGAAGTAATTCATGGTTTACTAATGGATGAAGCTGAGCAGTTAAATCGAGGCTTTTTAAAAAGGATGCGAACCGGTTTCCCCTATGTTCAACTTAAGTTAGCCGCATCCCTTGATGGTCGGACAGCGCTTGCATCAGGTGAAAGCAAATGGATCACTTCGCCAGCAGCTCGTCAGGATGTGCAAAATTTCAGAGCTCAGGCGAGTGCAATTTTAACCACCAGTGCCACTGTCTTAGCAGATAATCCTGCTTTAAATGTTCGTTGGACAGATTTTGCGCCTGAACTGCAAAATATATATCCTAAAAGTCAGTTGCGCCAACCAATTAGAATTGTTTTGGATCGCAATAATCAAGTAAAACCAGAACATTTTGTAACAAAATCAGCGGGTGAATGTTGGCTTATTCGCCCGAATCCTATCGCGCAAAATTGGTGTGGTAATGTTGAACAAATAACCATCCCAACCTACCAAAATGGTATTGATTTAGTTTTGCTGATGATGCAGTTGGCTAAACGTAATATTAATTCAATTTGGGTTGAAAGCGGGCCAACCCTTGCTGGCGCTTTGTTGACACTAGGCTTAGTTGATGAATTGATTGTTTATATAGCCCCTAAAATTTTAGGGACAAGCGCCAGAGGATTAATTAATATTCCAGAATTACAAAAATTGAAAGATGCACCTGGATTCGAATTTATTAATATTGAACTTATTGGCACTGATTTACGTTTAACACTGCGTCCATTGTGATGTCATATTCTTATTAGCTGGTTAGCTTAACAGAGCCTAGTTCTATTGTTGAAATAATATTAATTGATTCAATCTAGCGTTTCTAATAACTGTTCTAAAGTTAGCTAAATTCAGCAGCGCAGTATATAAAAGAATATGGTAAAATTGTTGTTTCTGTACAGAATAATTAGTATTTAAGGAAGGCTATGAAGGAAATAAAAGCTACGGTAACAGCACCAAAAGCGCGTATAGCAATAGCTATTGCACGTTTTAATCATTTTATAAACAATAGCTTGCTCGAAGGCGCTATGGATACCCTGGCGCGTGTAGGTCAAGTTAAAACAGAAAATATTACGGTAGTTTGGGTGCCTGGTGCTTATGAACTACCATTGACGATTAAAACATTAGTAGAAACAAAAAAATATGATGCAGTGGTTGCTCTTGCTAGCGTTATACGTGGTGCAACCCCACATTTTGACTATGTTGCCGGTGAATGTAGTGCTGGACTTTCTAATGTTGCGATGACTAGTAATATTCCGGTTGCCTTTGGCGTATTAACCACCGAGGATATTGAGCAGGCCATTGAGCGTGCAGGTACAAAAGCAGGGAATAAAGGTGCTGATGCTGCGTTAGCTGCGCTGGAAATGGTTAATGTAATTCAGGCCATTAAAGGCTAAATATTTTTTTAAGGGGAATTTTGTGAAACCTGCTGCTCGTCATCGCGCGCGTGAGTGTGCTGTTCAGGCGATTTATTCGTGGCAATTATCGGGTAATAGTATTGCTGATGTTACAGAGGAATTTTTATCTGAACAGGATATGTCAGATGTTGATGTAACTTACTTCCGTGAGCTACTTAATGGTGTTTCAACGCATGTGTCGGAACTGGATAAAAAGATGGCTCCTTATCTTTCTCGTCAATTGGGGGAACTGGGTCAGGTAGAGAAAGCGGTTTTACGTTTAGCGATGTTTGAACTCTGTTACCGTAATGATGTACCTTATAAAGTTGCTATTAATGAAGCGATAGAATTAGCAAAAGTTTTTGGTGCCGAGGAGAGTCACAAATTTATCAATGGTGCCCTCGATAAAGTTGTTGCTATTGTACGTAAGAAGTAATGGTGTTCAGGCTTTTCGAATAATTTGATGTTCATTTTGATTATAAGGTAGTGTGATAGCCTTATAGCAATCGGAACATAGTATATTGGAATATTATTATGGTTTGTGGCGAATTTGATATCATCGCACGTTATTTTAATCGTCAACAGCAAAATCGGCATGACGTTAATATCGGCATTGGTGATGATTGTGCATTGATAACAATACCGGAAAAACAGCAATTAGCAATTACTACTGATACACTAGTTGCTGGTATCCATTTCCTTGATAGTATTTCACCAGAAGATTTAGCCTACAAATCTTTAGCGGTTAATTTGAGTGATTTAGCCGCTATGGGTGCCGATCCTGCCTGGGTTTCTCTGGCGTTAACATTGCCACAAATCAATGAAGATTGGTTGGCAAGATTTAGTTCTAGCCTATTTGAACAGCTTAATTATTATGAAATGCAGCTTATTGGTGGCGATACAACCCGTGGGCCAATGAGTCTAACCTATACTGCCCATGGTTTGATTCCTATAGGTAAATCACTAACACGGTCAGGTGCCTGTAATGGTGATTGGATTTATGTCACCGGAACATTGGGAGATAGTGCAGCAGGTCTGGCGATTTTACAATCTCAGTTGGTTGTTGATGATGTAAAAGATCGTCATTTTTTGCTCCAGCGTCATTTAAGGCCACAGCCACGTATTTTGCAAGGCCAGGCTTTACGCCATCTTGCTTCTTCAGCGATAGATATTTCTGATGGCTTGATTTCTGATCTCGGTCATATTCTAAAAATTAGTGGCCGTGGCGCTAAAATTAAATTGGATTTTTTACCATTATCCGACGCATTGCGCAGACAAGTTACCTCAGAGCAGGCATTAAGCTGGGCGTTAAGTGGTGGAGAAGATTATGAACTGTGCTTTACCGTGCCAGAGATAAACCGTGGTGCATTAGAGTCAGCACTCGCCCATACTGGGGCAAACTTTCATTGTATTGGTCAGATCACACCAGAATCAGAAGGTATTCGCTATTTTCATGGCAATAAGGAAGTTTCACCTGATTTAGCCGGGTTTGATCATTTTATTGAGGAAGCTTGTTATGACTGATGCCAAATCACGCTTAAAACTGTCAAATCCTTGGCATCTATTGGCAACCGGATTCGGTAGTGGTTTATCACCTATCATCCCTGGAACCATGGGATCCTTAGCGGCTATTCCGTTCTGGCTACTTATGTATTGGCTGTTACCGGTTTGGTTATGTTGGTTAATTATTTTATTTGGTTTTGCTGTTGGCATTGTTATTTGTCAACGAACATCTGATGATATGCAAGTTCACGACCACGGTAGTATTGTTTGGGATGAATTTATTGGCATGTGGATGACCCTTATGGCGATACCGTTGGTTAATTGGCAGTGGGTATTGATCGCATTTGTGCTTTTCCGCTTTTTTGACATGTTAAAACCTTGGCCTATTGGTTGGTTTGATCGGCAAGTAGGCGGAGGATTAGGTATCATGTTAGATGATATCATTGCGGCCATTTTTGCTATTGTGATCATAGCTGCTCTTGTTCACTGGTTTCCTACATTTTTATATCAGTGAGTTACTGAAAATCAAAAGCGATCGCTAAACCGCTGCTTTTAATTTTTTCAACCTATCCATTAATTTATTTGGCGTAATAGTTGTTAATTGATTTAACAATTCCAGCTGAATTAAGCCCAAGCTTAGCCAGAATTTCTGCTTGACTTCCTTGTGGAATATAGTGATCTGGTAAGCCGAGATTGATAATAGGCATAATGTGATGCGCTTTTAATAAAAATTCATTAACGCCGCTACCTGCTCCCCCCATAATTGCATTTTCTTCTAATGTGACCAATAGCTTATGAGTTTGAGCTATCTCCAGTAGCAATGTTTCGTCTAACGGTTTTACAAACCGCATATCAACCACCGTGGCATTCAGTAATTCTGCTGCTTTTATAGCTTCAGCAAGCAATGTTCCAAAGTTGAGGATGGCAATTTTTTTTCCTTGGCGGCAAATTAGCCCTTTACCAATTGGAATTTTTGCTAGTGGTTGTAGAGTGGCACCAGAACCCGTTCCTCTTGGATAACGAACTGCCACAGGGCCATCCTGGTAGTGATAACCCGTATGTAACATTTGACGGCATTCGTTTTCATCACTAGGTGACATAATGATCATATCAGGTAGGCAACGTAAGAATGATAAATCGAAAGCACCTTGATGGGTTTGTCCATCGGCTCCCACAACTCCAGCTCGATCGATAGCAAACAGAATAGGCAACTTTTGAATGGCCACATCATGGATCACTTGATCATACGCACGTTGTAAAAAAGTTGAATAAATGGCAACGACAGGCTTGTAGCCTCCAATGGCAAGGCCAGCAGCAAAAGTCACAGCGTGTTGTTCTGCAATTGCTACATCAAAATATTGTTTAGGATAGGTTTTAGAAAACTCAACCATGCCCGATCCTTCTCGCATGGCTGGCGTAATTGCCATCAGTTTAGGATCATCGGTTGCTTCTTGGCATAACCAATCGCCAAAAACCTGTGAAAAAGTTAATTGCTTATTACTGTTTTTGGGTAGGCTAAACGTTGCTGGATCAAATTTAGGCACGGCATGCCAGCTGATAGGATCTTTTTCGGCCGGTTCATAACCCTTGCCTTTTTTAGTCATGATATGTAAAAACTGCGGGCCTTTTAACTCACGCATATTTTTTAATGTTTGTACTAATGTAAGTACATCATGGCCATCAATTGGACCAATGTAGTTAAACCCCAATTCTTCAAACATAGTACTTGGGATCATCATTCCTTTAAGATGCTCTTCGGTTTTCTTTAATAATTCCTTAATGGATGGGATATTAGAAAATACCTTTTTTCCACCCTCACGTAAGCAAGTATATAGATTGCCAGATAACAGTTGTGCCAAATGATTATTTAATGCACCAACGTTTTCTGAAATTGACATTTCATTGTCATTGAGGATCACTAGTATATCTTTGTGAATATCACCTGCATGATTCATTGCTTCAAAAGCCATACCTGCTGTAATGGCACCATCACCAATAACACAAACCGTTTTGCGATCTTTATTTTCATATTCTGCCGCTACCGCCAGGCCGAGTCCCGCACTGATGGAAGTAGAGGAATGACCAACGCTAAGAATGTCATATTCACTTTCTGCTCGCCAGGGGAAAGGGTGTAAGCCATTTTTTTGTCGTATTGTACCAATACGGTCGCGGCGACCAGTTAATATCTTATGTGGATATGCCTGGTGGCCGACATCCCAGATAAGATTATCAAAGGGGGTTTTATATACATAGTGTAAAGCGACAGTGAGTTCAATGGCTCCTAGTCCAGAAGCGAAATGCCCACTGGAACGACTAACACTATTTAATAAAAATTGTCGCAACTCTTCACATAATTTGATAAGACTTTCTTTTGGTAAAAGTCTTAATTCTTCCGGTGTGTCTATTAATGCTAAAGTTGGATAGGAAGCGATATCAATACTCATGTCTGCCCATTAAATAATTGTTTTTTTGTTTATACTAATGACGCTGTAGTAGGCCGCCAAAAGATTATTTGGAATTTTATTACCGGTAAAATGTTCTGTTTTTGTATCAAGGAAATTAGTTTTTTCGTTTGATAATAAAATGTGTTAAGTTTTTTAGTGTTTCCGTATTAAGTCCATACTGTTGTTCTAATATATAGAGTGTATCCAGTGCTTGTTCATATAGATTGTTCGCTTTTTTTTGTGCTTGTTCAAGACCGATTAATGATGGATAGGTACTTTTTTTATGTTTTTCATCAGAACCCTGATTTTTACCTAAAATGACGGTATCACCAGTAACATCAAGAATATCATCATGGACTTGAAATAACAGTCCAATCGCATTGGCATAATTATCTAATAATGGTAGTAAGTTGTAGCCTTGGTTGCCAGCTGCAAGTGCACTAATTCTGATGGCGGCACGAATTAAAACACCTGTTTTATGATGATGGATTGATTCCAGTGTTGCGAGATCAATCTGTTGACCTTCTGATTCCATATCAAGCGCTTGGCCACCACACATGCCTGCTGCACCAGTAGCAGTAGCCAGCTCAGCTATCATGGCAAGGCGATTAGTATCACTAACATCAGGCATAGCAGAACGAGACAAGATGTCAAAGGCAAGTGTTTGCAGGGCATCACCCGCTAAAATTGCATGGGCTTCACCGAAAGAAATATGGCAGGTAGGCTGGCCACGGCGTAGATTATCATTATCCATTGCTGGTAAATCATCGTGGATCAATGAAAAAGCATGAATACATTCAACAGCTGCAGCAAGTACATCCAGGTTTTCCACAGCAACATTTAACATATCACCTATCGCGTAAACTAAAAAAGGTCTTAGTCGTTTTCCACCCAGCAATGTGCCATATTCCATTGCCGTAACAAGTTGACTCTGATTAAACCGAAAGCGCTGGAATTGGTTTAGTAGTGTTTTATTGACGCGATCATGTACCCACTGACGTTGATCGGCAAAAGAAAGTGTCACTATTTCAGGCATGATTTATTTATCTTCCGGCGTAAAGTTATCTAATGGTGCATTGTCATCGTCTTGTAACAAAATTTGAACCCGCTGTTCTGCCTGTTGCAACGCTTTCTGGCCTTGCCTGGCTAATTGGATCCCCTGTTCAAATTCACTTAATGCTTTTTCTAGCGGAAGTTCGCCTGACTCTAAGCGCGAGACAATCTGCTCTAACGCGGTAAGTGAAGTTTCAAAAGATAGCGGATCTTGTCTATCAGATATTTTCTTTTTAGCCATAATCGTTTTACTTGCCTTGATATCAGATGAATATGCGCATAAGGCGATTTATTTTACTATATTTATGCATGCAATTTATTCTTTTTGTGATTTTTAGCGCTAAAGCACAATATAGTGATATACTTCCCGCCTTAAAATTAAACGCCCTGCTAATAAATATGCATAATATGCGTTTATTCGCAAAAATAAAAACCGACTTTTATACAAAATTATGAAGTTTATTATTAAACTATTTCCTGAAATTACCATCAAAAGCCAGTCTGTGCGGTTGCGCTTTATTAAGATCTTGGCTAGCAATATTCTTAATATATTAAAGGTATTAGATGCGGAAATTACCGTTACTCGCCATTGGGATAACATCGTAGTTCGCGCTAAAAAAAACACATATTATGATGAAATTTGTGATGCCTTAACAAGAATTCCTGGCATCCATCATATTCTGTTAGTTGAAGAATATCAATTCCGTGATCTCCACCATATTTTTGAGTTGGCTTATGCCACTTATGCTGAATCGCTAACCAATAATACCTTTTGTGTGCGCGTTAAGCGTCGCGGTAAGCACGATTTTAGTTCAATTGAAGTAGAACGTTACGTTGGTGGCGGATTAAATCAACATATTTCGTCGGCTAAGGTGAAACTCAATCAGCCTGATATCACCGTGAATCTTGAAATTGAAAACGATAAAGTCATGCTGGTTAAATCCCGAATTCAAGGAATTGGTGGTTTTCCTATCGGTACACAAGAAGATGTTTTATCGCTGATATCTGGTGGCTTTGATTCTGGGGTGTCTAGCTACATGCTAATGCGACGTGGCTGCCGAGTTCATTACTGCTTTTTTAATCTAGGTGGCGCCAGCCACGAGATTGGTGTCAAACAGGTTGCTTACCATCTTTGGCATCGTTTTGGTCGTTCACATAAAGTGCGTTTTGTGGCGATAGATTTTGCGCCAATTGTAAGCGAAATTCTTACAAAGATTGATGACGGCCAGATGGGAGTAGTCCTAAAAAGGATGATGATGCGTACCGCATCGATAATAGCAGAACGTTATGGGGTTCAAGCGTTAGTAACCGGTGAAGCGTTAGGACAAGTTTCTAGTCAGACATTAACCAATCTACGTTTAATTGATAATGTTACAGATACCTTGATTTTACGGCCATTAATTTCACATGATAAAGAACATATTATTAACCTAGCTCGTGAGATAGGGACGGCAGAATTTGCGCATACTATGCCCGAATATTGTGGTGTGATCTCGAAAAAGCCAACGGTGAAAGCAGTAAAAGCGAAAATTGAAGCGCAGGAAGCAAATTTTGATTTTACGCTGCTTGATCATGTTATTAGTACAGCACAAAATATTGATATTCGTCAGATAATGAATGACAGTCAAGAGGAAACGCCAGCAGTAGAAGTAGTTAGTACATTTTCTGTTGATGATATTATTTTGGATATTCGTTCCCCGGATGAACAGGAAGCTCGCCCACTCAAGCTGGCAGGTGTTAACATCAAGCTACTGCCATTTTATAAGCTCAATAGCCAATTTGGTGAGTTACCACCGCAAAAACCTTATTTACTCTATTGCGAGCGTGGAGTTATGAGTCGCTTACAAGCACTTTATTTACATGAACAGGGTTTTAAAAATGTAAAAGTGTATCGACCTTAATGCTAACGGCTTAACTTTTTGCGTCCTAGGCATAGGCTGGCTAGTTGCAAGTTAACATGGCCAACTTGTCACTATATCGCCGTTAATTAGCATAATTGTAAATACCAGGTGGCAGGACAAGTTGTGCAGCAACTTCCGCTGCCTGTTTTTTGCCAACCAGTAGTTCGATAAGTTTAAGTGAAAAATCAATAGCTGTGGCAGGCCCTTGACTAGTAAGTAGTTTTACCCGTTCATCATAGTAGACACGAGAATCAACGCGTTTATGGCTGGCAATTTTACTTTGTAAAGCAGGATAACCTGTCATATTGCCAATGGGAAATAAATTATGGTGTTCTAATACGATGGCAGGTACGGCACAAATAGCGGCAATGATTTTACCCTGATGATGGGACTGGCGAATTTTTTCAATGATCAGCGGATTATCACGAAACGCTTCTGCTCCTTTTAATCCACCAGGTAATACGATGGCATCAAAATCTTGTTCAATAATCTTGACTAACTGAGTGTCGGCAACAATTTTTACTCCTCTTGAGCAAGTTAATACCAATTCGCCATTATCTGCGCTACTAGCGGTTGTTACTGAGATCTCGGCTCTAGTTAATAGATCAATTGCTGTTACAGCTTCGATTTCTTCGCTACCGTGCGTCAGGCAAACGAGAACGGTTGGTGACATTTCAGTTTCTCTCTGTCTAATTAATGGATAAATAATCGTACTTATCATGTTGTCAGCCATAACTTGCCAACAGTGTCATCACCAAAGATCGCGATTGTTTTCCATCTGACTGAATCAACTATGCTTTTTGATAAGTTATTTAACTTCAAGTATAGAGCTTTTGCTGATAATAAAAAGTAGTATTATGCTATTTTATGAGTAATTAGGAGGTCATGAAATATGCCATCATTTGATATAGTTTCTGAAATTGACATGCATGAAGTCTGTAATGCTGTTGAAAATGCGCAACGTGAATTAGCTAGTCGTTGGGATTTTCGCAATGTTGAAGCCAGTTTTGAATTAAATGAAAAGAATGAATCCATTAAAGTGACGAGTGTGTCCGACTTTCAAGTAAATCAATTAGTAGATATTTTACGCGAGAAATTAGCTAAACGTGGAATAGATGGTGCTGTTTCAAATATATCTGACGATATTGTTCATAGTGGGAAAACCTATAGCCTTGAGGCTTCATTATTACAAGGTATTGATTCGGTCATGGCAAAAAAGATCACTAAACTAATTAAAGAGAGTAAATTGAAAGTTCAAGCGCAAATTCAGGGGGAACAAGTGCGAGTAACCGGTAAGTCACGAAATGATTTACAATCTGTGATCACATTAGTGCGAGAGGCAGAACTTGGTCAACCCTTTCAATTTACTAATTTTCGTGACTAAATTTATCATTCCTGCTGTATATCTTACAGCAGGTAGTATGCTATTGGTTATTAATGATAGTTTCCAACTGCATCCGACTAATCATTTTTTTATCTATTTTAATGTAGGCGCTAAGCGCTTTAAGATCGAGCATTACTTCATGCACACCCGGTTCATTGATTAATTGAGTGTGTAGTAAATTAAAATCTTTGATTTTTTGGGGTAAAATTAAGCGAATACTACTGATATAAGCAGGTTGATGCATATTTAAGCTAATAAAAAACCAGCATGCACAAAGTATTAAGCCGGCCATAAAAACTAAGGAAGCGCCATTTAATTGAAAAAGCCATCCGCCTAAAATCCCGCCTAACGCAACGCCGAGAAACTGACTGGTTGAATAGAGCCCCATCGCGGTTCCTTTATATCCGGCAGGCGCTTCTTTACTAATAAGTGAAGGTAATAATGCCTCCATAACATTAAATGCAATAAAAAACAGTTGCAGACCAAGCACGATTAACCAAACCTGTTGATTAGAAAAACAAAACGTTAATTCAGATATAAATAAGATGCTAATACATAATAGGAAAACTTGTTTCATTCGCTGTTGCTTTTCAGCATAGATAACAAAAGGTAGAACCGTGATAAAAGCAATAAGTAAAGTGATTAAATATATTTTCCAATGTTGGTTAGTTGGTAGGCCTGAATCGATAAGCACTAACGGTAAAGCAACAAAATTTGCCATCAGCAGGGTATGTAAACAAAATATACCAAAATTAAGTTTAAGGAGTTGGCGATTATTAATGACTCTTTGGACACTATTTTTTATAAAATGTGTTTCACGATTAACCATATGGTATTGACAGTCAGGTATAACGAAACGAGTTATCAATATTCCACCCAAAGCAAGTAAGCTTATTCCCCAAAACAGACCATGGAGACCGATAGCATGAGTAATAATCGGGCCAAGAACAATCGCAATAGCAAAAGTGATACCAAAGCTTATTCCCATAAAAGCCATCGCTTTGGTTCTATTTTGCTCGCTAGTCAGATCGGAAAGTAATGCCATAATGGCAGCAGAAATGGCGCCTGCGCCTTGTAAAGCACGGCCAATAATAATACCCCAGATGGAATCTGTAATGGCTGCGATCACACTACCAGCAATAAAAATAAGCAAGCCGGCGATAATTAATTGCTTACGACCAAATCGGTCGGACATTAGACCAAAAGGGATTTGGCAGATTGCCTGACTTATACCATAAATGCCAATAGCCAGACCAAGTAATAATTCGTTAGCATCTTTTAGTTCAAGTCCGTAGCTTGTTAGTATGGGTAATACCATAAACATGCCTAGCATACGTAATGTGAATACTGCTCCTAACCCCCAGATTGCCTTTAATTCTCTTGGTGTCATTATACTGTTATTCATGGTTGATCTCTGAAACTTTAACAGTAGACATTGTAAAATGGTTTAATCGATTAGTTAATATATTTGTTGCGGAGGCATTAGCAAGCTATGAATAAAAAAGTAGGGAATTGGTTCGCATTTTAGCTATTTTAATCATTCAAGTAGTGGCAATTAGCTGCCACTATTTAAGGTAACTTATTATTTGAGATAGACAAAAGACTGTTTAGCGGTAACAGTTGGATCAATAGACATCATGACGCTGAGAGAAGTAATTGCCACGATAGAGAAAATAAACAATTTTCGTGCCCAAAGATGATCATCATTCTGATTTTTAAAACCAGAAACTGCCATACCAAGCCACCATAAACTCACCGCAGCAGCAACAATAAGATATTTGTAGCCGGCATAGCCGCTAATGGCGAGCATAATCGTGGCTACCATAAAAGCCAGGATATATAAAAAGATATGAGTTTTGGCGACGGAAATTCCTTTAATCACTGGTAGCACCGGAATATTGGCAGTTTGATAATCTTTGAAACGAAAAATAGCAATCGCATAAGAGTGTGGCATTTGCCATAAACTAAAAATCAATAGCAGAATCAATGCTCCCATATCAAATTGATCAGAAACAGCGCAGTAACCAATAACTGGCGGTGCAGCGCCGGATAAACTGCCTACTAGGGTGCCATAAACCGATTTACGTTTCATATAGAGGCTATAAATACCGACATAAATAACAAAGCCGATAACGGCAAGCAGAGCCGCTAAGGCATTGGTGGCAATATAGAGCAAAGCTATGCCAGCAATACCCAGTATGCTGGCATAAATTAGGCAAAATTTCGGATCAATAAGTCCTTTAACTAAAGGTCGATTTTTGGTTCTCTCCATCATTCGGTCGATATCTCGGTCGATATAGTTGTTAAAAACACAACCAGAAGCGACGACTAGAGATACGCCGAGTAATGTAGTCATAAATAGCGGGTAATCAATTATCCCTTTAGCCGCGAGCAGAAAACCGCCAATAACAGAAATTAGATTACCGAAAATAATACCTGGTTTGGTCACTTGTAGATATTGCTTCATCAGATCCACAACTCTTTAGTCGAGCATCATATTGATGTTCAGGTTATACATTATCCACAGAGAGCCAATAACAACAATGCCAATGATTAGCATCGTGAACAGGAAGGCAACAAGATTCCAACGGTCATCTGAAAAGGTATTCATATGTAAGAAACAGACAAGATGTACCAGGATCTGGGCAATTGCCGCACCAATAACGATCCACAGGATAGTGTCATGAGATGCAGGACTATTCATTACCATCCAAAACGGGACAACCGTTAAAATTATCGAGAGTATAAAGCCAATTAGATAGGTCTTCATACTGCCGTGGCTAGCACCAGAGTGCGGTGTATTGGTGTAACTCATGCAAGGGCCCCCAACAGATAAACAACGGTGAATACACAGATCCAAACAACATCTAAGAAGTGCCAAAAAAGACTTAAACAACTTAAACGAGTCTGATTGACGGCAGTGAGGCCATGACGTGAGATATGGATAATCATGATAATAATCCAGGCTAATCCAAAGCTTACATGAATACCGTGAGTACTAACTAGGGTGAAGAAAGCGGAAAGGAAAGCGCTGCGATCAGGCCCATAACCCTCAGCAATCAGCTCATGGAATTCGTAAATTTCCATGATAACAAAACCTAATCCGAGTAAAAAAGTAATCAGTAGCCATAACTTAACTAGATTTATTTTCTGCTTATACATCGCCAGCATCGCAAATCCATAAGTGATGCTACTAAACAATAACAGGAAGGTTTCGACCAATACAAAATTGAGGTTAAAAATATCCTTTCCTGTCGGGCCGCCGGCAGTACCATTAACTAGAACAACATAGGTAGCAAACAGGCAAGCAAACAGGATCAAATCACTCATTAAATAGATCCAAAAACCAAATACTTTTGTTGCGCCTATGTCATGATGCCCATGATTTTCATGGGCAATATGTTGATTAGTTATTGAATTAGTTGACATGGTGGATACCTGCTTTTTTCAGTTCATCGTAATGCTGATTTTCAATACGTTTAATTTCTTCAACAGGAACATAATAATCAACATTGTCATCAAAACTTTTACCAATCCAGGTGGCGATAACACCTGCAAAGCCAATAATCGCTAGCCACCAAATATGCCAGACCATAGCAAAACCGAAAATCAAACAAAAGGCTGAAATAATGATTCCGGCAGCAGTATTTTGAGGCATATGAATGGGTTCATATTTAGTTGGCTGTTTATATGCAATCCCTTTTTCTTTCATATCCCACCAAGCATCACGTGTATCAATTTGTGGCTCTTTAGCAAAGTTATAAAAAGGGGCCGGAGATGATGTTGACCATTCTAGTGTACGACCACCCCATGGGTCGCCGGTGATATCGCGATTTTTGTGGCGATCGCGAATACTGACAATTATTTGTATGAGTTGGCAGAAAATCCCGATAGCAATTAGAGCCGCACCGAGTGAAGCGATCATCAGCATCGGATGATATTGTGGATCAATGTTTTGACTTAAACGACGAGTCATGCCCATGAAACCCAGTATATAAAGTGGCATAAAGGCAATAAAGAAACCACTGATCCAAAACCAGAAAGCACGAACGCCCCATTTTTCATTCAATGTGAAACCAAAAGCTTTCGGGAACCAGTAGGTCATAC
This sequence comes from Arsenophonus apicola, assembly GCF_020268605.1. Lineage (NCBI taxonomy): Bacteria > Pseudomonadati > Pseudomonadota > Gammaproteobacteria > Enterobacterales > Morganellaceae > Arsenophonus > Arsenophonus apicola. Next base: position 2,674,320 of record NZ_CP084222.1, on the reverse strand, counting down.
CGGCAAAGCAGCCAAAAACAACCCCGCCGATAATCACATTATGGAAATGGGCAATCAGGAATAAACTATTATGCAGCACAAAATTTGCGCCGGGAACCGCCAGTAGTACACCCGTCATCCCACCAATAGAGAAGGTAATAATAAAGCCAATCGTCCAGAGCATCGGTGTTTTGAATTCGATACGGCCATGGTACATGGTAAATAACCAATTGAATATTTTGACTCCAGTTGGAATAGCAATAATCATGGTAGCTATACCAAAGAAGGCATTAACGTTGGCGCCGCTGCCCATGGTAAAGAAGTGGTGTAACCAGACAACAAACGACATTACGGTAATAACAATGGTTGCCCAAACCAGAGACGTATAACCGAATAAACGTTTTTTGGTGAAAGTGGCGGTAACTTCCGAAAATACGCCAAAAACAGGTAACACAAGTATATAAACTTCAGGATGTCCCCAAGCCCAGACCAAATTGATATACATCATCATATTGCCGCCCATATCATTAGTGAAGAAATGGGTGCCTAAATATCGGTCAAGTGTGAGGAGTGCGATGGTAACGGTTAGGATAGGGAATGCGGCAATAATCAGAACATTAGTACAAAGCGCGGTCCAGGTAAAAACAGGCATTTTCATCATTGACATGCCAGGTGCTCGCATTCGAAGAATAGTTGCAAAAAAGTTTATTCCGGTTAGCGTCGTGCCAATGCCTGATATTTGTAAACTCCAAATCCAGTAATCTACCCCGACACCAGGATTGTATTCCTTACCTGATAATGGGGGATAAGCTAGCCAGCCGGTCTGTGCAAATTCACCAATACCTAATGACAGATTAATCAAGATAACGCCAACAACAAATAACCAAAGACTGAGAGAATTTAAAAAAGGAAAGGCGACATCGCGAGCACCAATTTGCAATGGTACGACCAAATTCATTAAGCCAACCACGAAAGGTGTTGCCATGAAAAAAATCATGATCACACCGTGAGCGGTGAAAATTTGATCATAATGATGCGGTGGCAAAAAACCGGCTTCTCCAGCTGATGCTAATGCTTGTTGGCCTCGCATCATAATTGCATCGGCAAAACCGCGAAGTAGCATGACCATGGCAACGATAATATACATAATGCCAATTTTTTTATGATCGACACTGGTTAGCCATTCACTCCACAGCCACTTCCATTTACCGAAATAGGTGATAACTCCTAAAATAGCGATACCCGCTAATAAAATACAGATCACAGTGACGACAATAATTGGCTCGTGAATCGGGATTGCATCGAGCGTTAATTTACCCAACATACTATTTATTCCTTAGCATCGACATGAGCAGAATGGTTCATATGCATTGATTGATTGCCAGACATTTCATGTACGGTTTTGTTAGCATGATTGATATGATGTTCATGGCCGAATTTTAATATCAGTTCTTCATAGAGATTTGGTTTTACGCTTGAAAAATAGGTAACAGGAACATTGTGGCTAGGTTTAGCCAATAGGTTAAATGTTGCCATGCTATCTAGTTTTTTGGGAGATGCTTTTACTTTTTGTACCCATTTATCAAAACTTGCCGTATCAGGCGTTGCAATGACATTAAATTTCATGTCTGAAAAGCCATGACCGCTATAAGTTGCTGAAAAGCCTTTATAGGTACCAGGTTCATTAGCAATTAAGTGAAGCTTAGTTTGCATACCGGCCATCGCATAAATTTGGCCACCAAGGGCGGGAATAAAAAAGGAATTCATTACTGACTCGGCTGTCACTTTGAAGTTAATTGGCACGCCGACAGGAATTGCAATTTCATTAACGGTAGCAATATTTTCTTCTGGGTAGATAAATACCCATTTCCAATCGGTTGAAATGACCTGAATGGTAATAGGTTTTTTATCGCTTTCTAATGGTTTATAGGGATCCAGTTGATGGGTGGTTTTCCAGGTAATTACGGCAAGAATGATGATAATGATGATAGGAACTGTCCAACAAACTAACTCGATTTTATTTGAGTGAGCCCAGTCTGGCCGGTAGGTTGCCTGTTTGTTGCTTGCTCGATATTTTCTGGCGAAGATAATCGCCATAAAAATGACTGGAATGACAACAATTAACATTAAACCAAGCGCAGTCAGTATTAGTTTTTTTTGCTCGATACCAATGGCGCCCTTGGGATCCATTAATACCATATCGCAACCAGTTAGCAGGTAAACAATAGCAAGCAGTGAGATGACTCCAATACTGCCTTTATATTTTATAAGTCTCATTTAGCGACCCCAAATGACAAAGATGGTTATTGTCGTTTTGTTCAGTGTGGGCATTTTACGGTAAGGTTATATTAGTGTAAACAATTGTAAGGCGCACAAATATAATTGTTATTACTTTCTGTTAAAGTGATCACATGTAAAATTGAATTTATTATAGAACGGTTTTCATGATTATTTTGCTGTTAACAGTTATTTACATTAAATGATTTTATTATTAATAAAAAGAAGTAGATAAAAGGAAGTGGCCGTGTGATATTATAAGTTGAAAATTAATTATCATGCTAAATAGCGGTTAATTTTTTTGATGCATGTTATTTAGCATTAGTAAAAAATAGCATTTATTATCAAATATACTGTCTTTACGTTAGCTTACGCAATTAAAAATTGTATTTGATGGTATAAATGATCCCATCGTGATAAAAATCATCCCCAAGCTTGTTATCGGCATAACGATATTGAATACCCGCAGATAAAGTTTCAAATGGCGTCCACCATAAGGCAATAGCGCCATTAACCCCTTCTTTTCCGCCATTGCCATAGCGTTTTGCGCGATTAAATTCCATTTCATGCCAATTAGTGATAGAAAAATTTTGTGACCACAATTGGAAACTATAGCCAGCGACCCAACCAATGACATAACCATTGTTACCAGAATAGAAGCTTTGATCAACATAATGTAAGGCTAAAAAGGGTTTTAGCCAAAAATTGCCGCGTGAGAAATTGTAGCCAAAACCATAAAGTGTGTTAATTTCGTGGAAATTACCTCCATATTTATAGCCGGGTAAGGACCAAATACCATAAAGATGTCCATAGAGGTTAAAGCCACTGTTACCTAAGTAAAAACGACCTGTGGTTTTAACGGCATAGCGTTGATTTCTGCTGGGCTCAGTTTTACGCGGATGAAATGGATTCTCAACGTCAAAGAAACCATAAAGTTCACCCCAATTAAAGTTAGCGCCTCCTTCCAGTTCAAAATAGGCAAAATCTTTTTTGCGGGTAGAGTGAGCAGATTTATTTGCTGCTCGTTGTGACCAGTCAAAATAATTTAGACTAACATTAGCAAAACCATTTTGATAACCCACAGGGTTTTCTGTTGTGGTACTAGCCATGGTAAACGGAGTTAGCGAGGTCAATATTGTAATAGGTAAAAACTTTTTACTCATAAATTTGTTAACTTAATTTTAAATAAATTTAAACGCATTTTAATACAATGCAATGGGAAAGTGAAAGTCGCGAGATGATAGAGCTTGTTTTGGTAAATAGAAATAGGATCTTATTGATAGAGTGATAGAGATCACTCGGTATCAATAATTATTTTTTAGCAGTCAACAATAAATAATTTATATAAATATTATGATTTTAACTATCTGTATTTATTAATATATTCTAAATGTTATTATTGTATTGTTTAGGTATTTCTGTTTTACGTATTGCCAGATAATCCAGAATTCCGCCTAAAATAAAACCAACCGTACCCATTATTATACTTAAACTAATTAGTTGCTCTTTATAGATTAACATTTTTAGCCATAGCTCAATATGTTGGGTAAATAGATAAATTTGGCAGGCGGAAAAATAACAAGCAACTGTTATTATTAGCCAAAATATAAATATACCTGCTGATATGGCAAGACACATAATAGCTAATTTATATGATTGTTTAAAATAAGTTCGACGCATAAATTGGCCAGTTTGTTGGATATAAGATAAAGAGGGTTTGCATATCAATAATAAAAAATACTCGGCAATGAAATAACGATAGAGATAAGATAAAAAGCAGGCCAATCATATTTACTTACTAATGCGCTTGCTATGGGGCCCACATAAACACGTCCTATGGCAGATAAAGCCGACAGTAAGGCAAATTGAGTTGCAGAAAGAGAATGATTGCAAAGCGTCATAAGTAGTGCGACAAAAGCGGCCGTTCCCATGCCAGAGAAGATATTTTCAATAAAGATAACACTACTGGTAGTATAAATATTGGCCGGTGTTACTGCCAAAAACCAATAACCAAAATTAGAAATAGCCTGTAAAATAGCGAAAATAAGTAAGGCTTTAAATAAGGACATTTTTTGCATAACATAACCGCCATATAAAGCGCCAATAATAGTTGCAAATAGTCCAAAAGTTTTATTAATAGTGCCAACCTCACCCAGAGAAAAACCAAGTTTATTTAATAGAAAATTGGTACTTAGCGCCATAACAAATGCATCACCCATTTTATAGAAAATGATCAACAACAAGCTGATCCAGGCATTATTACGACTAAAAAATTCTACGAAGGGTTCATAGATAGCTTCGTAGAGTGTTTTGGGTGGTGAGGATTTTATTAGCGGTTCTTTGGCGGATAGTGTTGCGTAGACACCAATTAGCATTAAGCTGGCCATAAGTAGATAGAGTTGCTGCCAAGTAACAAAATGATCCACCAACCATAAGGCTAGTCCGCCAGAAACCAACATACTAATACGATATCCCATAACAGATATTGCTGCGCCAGCACCGCGCTCTTCTGCCGACAATAAATCGGTTTTATAAGCATCAAAAACAATATCTTGGGATGCAGAGCAGAAAGCGACAAGCACTGCAACTGCTGCCAAGTACCAAAGATGTTCCTTTGGGTTCATAAATCCCATCGCCGCAATACTGATAATCAGCAAAATCTGCGTGGTTAATAACCAACCACGACGACGACCTAACCACGGTAGGGTATAGCGATCCATTAAGGGTGACCAAAGAAACTTTAATACATAAGCTTGGCCAACTAATGAAAAAAAACCGATCGTTTTAATATCAATATTTTCGACGGTTAGCCAGGCTTGTAAAGTTCTTGCGGTAAGTGCCAGGGGCAATCCTGACACAAAACCTAACAAAAGCAGCACTCGGGAACGATGTTGGGTAAAAACGGTCAGGTAGTTTTTTTTCATAGTCGTCCTGTTACTCTGTTATTGTTAGACAGAGCTATTGCTGGCAATACACTTATTAATACGCTTTACCATTCATTGTGCGTTGCGTTTAATAAACTGGCTTGTTTCAGGATCATTGGCCATATCAGCAATAATGTCGCTTAACGCTTTATTGATAGCACTAGCAATTTTTTCGTTACTGGCATCAAGCGGCCCTCGTTCGTTATAGCTACGTGTATAGGTACGCGTACTGGTTGAGCCGTTAGATGCCATAGCGACGACACTGATCGCCACATCGACAGTGATATTGTGACTTAAACTACCTTCTTGTACATCGGCATACAGCTTATTTAGAACAATTTGCAAGTTAATATTAGCCGGTGCGCTAATCGTATAGCCTCTGGCAATCATCTGCTTTTCTAATGCTTCCTGTAATAGATAGCGTAAATCGCGAGAGGGCTTTAATACGGCTAGTGACGCATTACGATTAACTTCGGCAAGTGCCGTTGAGCTTCGTTTATCAAGGCTAGTAATATTAATTGAAACTGCTCTTATCGTCGGATCTTGAGCTGGCAGTGTAATATTTGGAGCGATAGATAGGGTATTACTTGGGGCAACACATCCCATTAAAGCCAATGAAATTAACAGAGCAATGATTAGACAAAAGGTGTTTTTTAACATATTTTCTCATACCTATTTTGGAATTACTTGATTTAATCGTTACCATATTTTGGAATTTTACTGCTAGTATGCCAGAAAGTTATCGGCATTTGATGAAATAACCCCCTAAAAAGTTTGCCTGGATGATGCTTTAATCGTAATTTAGTAAAATATGATCCTATTGCTAACCGATATTGGCTGAATCGCAGTCAGTAATAATAAAAAAAGCTTACTTAGTAAATTAAATTGAAAGAGTCTATTAATATGGTAACTAAACCTATGCAAACCATGTGTAAGCAAATTGAAAAAAAACTTAAATGCGCTTTTTCTCCACTATATTTGTTGGTATTAGATGAAAGTGATCAACATAATGTTCCGCAAGGTTCGGAAAGTCACTTTAAAGTTATTTTAGTGACAGAAAAATTTGCAGCACAAAGGATGGTTGCTCGTCACCAGGCTGTTTATCAATTATTAGCAGATGAATTATCCAATTGTATTCATGCATTGGCATTACATACATATACCCCAATTGAGTGGCAACAACGCCAACAGACAGCCTTTCCTTCACCAGCTTGCCGTGGTGGAGAGTAGATCAAACTAGGTAAACAATAGATAATTATGCTGGTTTACCCCCGCTATTAGCTGACAATAATTGCTAATATAAAATACTGCTATCGTTTTTGGCTTATACCGTATTAGATATAGCAATTTTAGTGCGTTTACTATTTATTATTCACCTTTTCTCGACTCACCCCTTATGCATCTGTATAATGTCGCGTCTAATTTTCTATAAGGTTTCGGAACACTTCTACTTATCAGGGGTCCTCAAAAATAGAGGGTAAACCCGGGTTTCGGGAGCCGTGTGTTGTCAGAGCAAGTGCTTGATAACATTCACTCTGGAGTTGACCGAGTACTAAGATTCTTTTGAGGTAACAAGATGCAAGTTTCTGTTGAAACAACTCAAGGCCTGGGGCGTCGTGTAACAATTACCGTTCCTAATGCTGATATTGAAAAAGCGGTGAATAGTGAACTTATTAATGTAGCAAAAAAAGTGCGCATTGATGGTTTTCGTAAAGGCAAAGTGCCAATGAATATCGTTAAGCAACGTTATGGTACTTCTGTATTACAGGATGTGCTGGGCGATTTAATGCAACGTAATTTTGTCAGTGCAATCATAGAACAAAAAATTAATCCAGCTGGGGCACCAAAATATCAACCTGAACAGTTTAAAACGGGTGAAGATTTTACCTATACTGTTGAATTTGAAGTCTATCCAGAAATTGAGCTAAAAGGTTTAGAAAATATCAAGGTTGAAAAGCCTATTGTTGCGGTAAAAGATGAAGATGTTGACACCATGTTGGAAACATTACGCAAGCAACAAGCAACTTGGCAAGAGACAAAAGAGAAAGTTGGCGCTGATGCGCGAGTGACTATCGATTTTAAAGGCACAATTGATGGTGAAGCGTTCGAAGGCGGTAATGCAAGCGATTTTGTGTTGGTAATGGGTGAAGGTCGTATGATACCTGGTTTTGAAGATGGTATTATGGGGCGCCAAGCAGGTGAGGAATTTACCATCGATGTCAATTTCCCAGCCGATTATCACGCCGAGAATTTAAAAGGTAAAGCAGCTAATTTTGCTATCACTTTGAAGAAAGTGGAACAACGGATATTACCAGAACTGACCGAAGAATTTATCAAACAATTTGGTGTTCCTGATGGTTCAATGGCGAGTTTACGTGCAGAAGTGCGCAAAAATATGGAGCGTGAACTGAAAACGGCTGTTCGTAATCGAATTAAAAGCCAAGTACTTGATGGTTTAGTCAAGGAAAACGAAATTGAGGTGCCTGCTGCTGTTGTTGACAGTGAAATAAATGTACTACGTCGACAAGCTGCACAACGTTTTGGTGGTAATGAAAAACAAGCGTTAGAATTACCACGTGAAATATTTGAAGAGCAAGCTAAACATCGCGTCATTGTTGGTTTACTATTAGGTGAAGTTATTAATAAAAACTCGCTCACTGCAGATGATGCTCGCGTAAAATCACTGATTGAAGAGATGGCTTCAGCTTATGAAGATCCGGCTGAAGTGATCGAATACTACAGCAAAAATAAAGAGTTAATGGATAGTGTGCGTAATCTGGCGCTAGAAGAACAGGCCATTGAAATATTATTAGAAAAAGCGCAAGTAACAGATAAAGAAACTCAATTCCAAGAGTTGATGAATCAGGCTCAGATGAGGTAGTTTCTGAGTAGTGAAACGTTATTATCTGGTTTTGTGAAAACCCGTAGTTTTTATGCTGCGGGTTTTTTATCGTTAAAAAACTTTTCTTTTTTCTTGAAAAAAGAAAAGAATAACCCCAGATAATTTTCTATATTGTTGTATGACTTTCTTCATAAGGGAGAATATCCCTTTGTGAATAATGGTTAAGTTTGTAATTATAGTCATTCTTATTTATCTCAAGTAGAATTAGATAGATTGGGCACCATAAAGCGTTTAATTAGGAGATGGAAATGTCATATCATAATAATCAAGATCAACTTGCGCCGCGTATGGCATTGGTGCCAATGGTAATCGAACAGACTTCACGCGGTGAACGTTCTTATGATATTTATTCGCGCCTACTTAAAGAAAGAATTATTTTTTTAACTGGCCAGGTTGAAGATCACATGGCAAATTTAGTGGTTGCTCAAATGCTGTTTTTAGAAGCTGAAAACCCGGATAAAGACATCCATCTTTATATTAATTCACCGGGTGGAGTTATCACAGCAGGTATGTCAATTTATGACACAATGCAATTCATTAAACCTGACGTTAGTACAATTTGTATGGGACAAGCCTGTTCAATGGGCGCTTTTCTGCTTACAGCTGGTGCTAAAGGAAAACGTTATTGTTTGCCCAATTCTCGTGTCATGATCCACCAACCTTTAGGCGGGTTTCAAGGACAAGCGTCTGATATCGAAATTCACGCCAAAGAGATTTTAAAAATTAAATCGCGTATGAATGAATTAATGGCTAAGCATACGGGTAAAAAAATAAAAGAGGTTGAGAACGATACCGAACGGGATCGTTTTTTAACTGCAGAGGAAGCAGTTAGTTATGGTTTGGTAGATAAAATTTATACTAATCGTAATTAATTTACATAAATGTATGGCATGCCTGATATAGTTATATACATGATTAATTAGTAACAATTTTCTGTTACCTTTTTAAAATTAGGGTAATGGTTAAAAAAGTGAGGTTATCTGAATGACAGATAAACGCAAAGAGAGTTCAGGAAAGTTGCTGTACTGCTCCTTCTGCGGAAAAAGCCAGCATGAAGTTCGTAAATTAATTGCTGGTCCGTCAGTTTATATCTGTGATGAGTGTGTTGAGCTCTGTAACGATATTATTCGAGAAGAAGTTAAAGAGATTGCGCCACATCGCGAGCGCAGCGCATTACCGACACCCCATGAAATTCGTCATCATCTGGATGATTATGTTATTGGCCAAGAAAATGCTAAGAAAGTATTGGCGGTAGCCGTTTATAACCATTATAAACGCCTACGTAATGTTTCTAACGAAGGAATGAATGGTGAAGGGGTAGAGCTAGGTAAAAGTAATATTTTGCTTATTGGGCCGACAGGTAGTGGTAAAACGCTATTAGCTGAAACTTTGGCTCGCTATCTAGATGTCCCATTTACCATGGCTGATGCGACAACATTAACGGAAGCGGGTTATGTTGGTGAAGATGTTGAAAATATTATTCAGAAACTTCTACAAAAATGTGACTATGATGTAGAGAAAGCACAGCGTGGTATCGTCTATATTGACGAAATAGACAAAATATCTCGTAAGTCGGACAATCCGTCAATTACGCGAGATGTTTCAGGGGAAGGGGTTCAGCAAGCTTTACTTAAGCTTATCGAAGGTACAATTGCTGCGGTGCCGCCTCAAGGAGGCCGTAAACATCCACAACAAGAATTTTTGCAAGTTGATACTTCTAAAATTTTATTTATTTGTGGTGGAGCTTTTGCAGGTCTTGATAAAGTGATTGGACAACGGTTAAATACACGTTCAGGCATTGGTTTCTCCGCTGAGGTGAAAAGCGAATCTGAGCGGGCGACTGAAGGTGAGTTGCTTTCTCAAGTGGAACCAGAAGATTTAATTAAGTTTGGTTTGATTCCTGAGTTTATTGGTCGTTTACCTGTCGTAGCTACTTTAGGTGAATTAAGTGAAGAGGCATTAATTCAGATTCTGAAAGAGCCTAAAAATGCGTTGACTAAACAATATCAAGCCCTTTTTGAACTTGAAGGTGTTAATCTGGAATTTCGTGAAGAAGCATTGAAAGCAATTGCAAAAAAAGCCATGTCGAGAAAAACAGGAGCACGTGGTTTACGCTCTATTGTGGAAGGCGCTTTACTAGAAACTATGTATGATTTGCCGTCAATGGAGCATGTTGAGAAGGTAGTGATTGATGAAATGGTGGTTGCCGGTCAATCAGAACCCTTGGTGATTTATAGTCAGCCTGATATTCAAGCATCCGGTGAAAAATAAATCGCAATGCTTTTTTTGATTGAATTGTATAATGCAAAATGAGGGATTTCCCTCATTTTGTGTTTAATAGCAAATCAGGCTATTGAATGTCAAAATCTTGTCCCCATATATCTTTATATTTGAACTGAGGTTTCTCAAAACTTTTAAGGAAACCCTAAAATTGGCATAAGCTAAACGAAGAGAGAACCTTATGAATCTTGAGCGTTCCGAACGCATTGAAATTCCCGTACTGCCTCTGCGTGATGTCGTGGTTTATCCACATATGGTGATCCCATTATTTGTTGGCCGTGAGAAATCGATTCACTGTCTTGAAGCCGCAATGGATCATAATAAGCAGGTCATGTTGGTGGCTCAAAAAGAAGCGTCTACTGACGAGCCAAGTGTAAATGATCTTTTTTCTGTAGGGACAGTTGCTTCTGTTTTGCAGATGCTAAAACTACCAGATGGTACTGTTAAAGTATTAGTTGAAGGTTTGCGGCGGGCAAAAATCACAACGCTAACAGATAATGGAGAATATTTCATTGCACAGGCTGAGTATTTTAGTTCTCCAACTGTTGATGAAAAAGAGCAAGAAGTCCTAAATCGGACAACCATTAATCAGTTTGAAGGCTATATTAAATTAAATAAAAAGATCCCACCTGAAGTATTAACATCATTGCATTCTATTGAACAATCGGACAAATTGGCTGATACAATTGCTTCCCATATGCCGTTAAAATTAGCGGATAAACAGCGTGTATTAGAAATGGCGGATGTGGTTGAGCGCCTTGAATATTTGATGGCAATGATGGAATCTGAAATTGATTTACTGCAAGTTGAAAAACGTATTCGTAATCGCGTTAAAAAGCAGATGGAGAAAAGTCAGCGCGAATACTATTTGAATGAGCAGATGAAAGCAATTCAGAAAGAATTAGGTGAGATGGAAGATGCGCCTGATGAATATGAAATGTTCAAACGCAAAATTGAAGAAGTCAAAATGCCGAAGGAAGCTCGGCAAAAAGCGGAAGCAGAATTACAAAAATTGAAAATGATGTCACCGATGTCTGCTGAAGCGACAGTTTTACGGAGCTATATTGATTGGATGGTGCAAGTCCCGTGGAATGCTCGTAGTAAAGTTAAAAAAGATTTAGTGAAAGCTCAGGAGACATTGGATAGCGATCATTATGGTTTAGAACGCGTTAAGGAACGTATTCTTGAATATTTAGCTGTACAGAGTCGCGTGAGTAAAATTAAAGGACCCATTTTATGTTTAGTGGGGCCGCCTGGTGTTGGTAAGACATCATTGGGTCAATCAATTGCTAAAGCAACAGGGCGTAAATATATTCGTATGGCACTCGGAGGTGTCCGTGATGAGGCCGAAATTCGTGGACATAGAAGAACTTATATTGGCTCCATGCCGGGAAAACTCATTCAAAAGATGGCAAAAGTGGGTGTTAAGAACCCCTTATTTTTGTTAGATGAAATTGACAAAATGTCCTCGGATATGCGTGGTGATCCGGCATCAGCTTTACTTGAAGTACTCGATCCAGAACAAAATGTTGCGTTTAATGATCACTATCTAGAAGTGGATTATGACCTTTCTGATGTTATGTTCGTTGCAACTTCAAACTCAATGAACATTCCAGCACCCTTATTAGACCGGATGGAAGTGATTCGTCTTTCTGGTTATACCGAAGATGAAAAACTCAATATTGCAAAAAAACATTTGTTGCCAAAACAAATCCAACGAAATGCCCTGAAAAAAGGTGAGCTTACGATCGACGATAGCGCAATTATTGGTATTATTCGTTATTATACCCGCGAGGCTGGTGTCCGTGGTTTAGAACGGGAAATTTCCAAATTATGTCGTAAAGCCGTAAAAGCACTACTGATGGATAAATCATTAAAACACCTTGTCATTAATGATGATAATCTAAAAGACTATCTTGGTGTGCGTAAAGTGGATTACGGTCGTGCAGATACTGAAAATCGTATTGGTCAAGTGACTGGTTTGGCTTGGACAGAAGTTGGTGGCGATTTATTAACTATTGAAACGGCATGTGTACCGGGCAAAGGTAAACTCACTTACACCGGCTCGTTAGGTGAGGTTATGCAAGAATCGATTCAAACTGCGTTAACTGCAGTGCGAGCGAGAGCCGAAAAGTTAGGTATTAATGCTGATTTCTACGAAAAGCGGGATATTCATGTGCATGTACCAGAGGGTGCAACGCCAAAAGATGGCCCCAGTGCAGGAATTGCGATGTGCACAGCGTTAGTTTCTTGTTTGACCGGTAATCCTGTAAGAGCAGATGTCGCGATGACAGGTGAGATAACATTACGTGGGTTAGTGTTACCTATTGGTGGTTTAAAAGAAAAATTGTTAGCGGCTCACCGTGGTGGAATCAAAATTGTGTTAATTCCCGATGAAAATCGTCGTGATTTGGAAGAAATACCTCAAAATGTTATCGCAAATTTAAAAATTTACCCGGTAAAAACCATTGAAGAGGTTTTTTCTATTGCATTACAAAATCCCCCTTTTGGGATGGAGATAGTGAACAAAAAATGTTCTTAATGCACTGATTTAAATTAAAAATTTTATATAAAATTAAAGCTGATAAATCTTAAATGGTTTATCAGTTTTTTTTATCGACTAAATAATTTCAGTAAACAAATCTATAATTATTTGGCTGTAATATGTTTTCTTGCCATACTTTTGTAGTAGTGATACGACGGTGTCATCTTTTTGTGAACCGTTAGCAATATGTTTGTTTAATCCATAATTAATAAAATGGGGATGATAAGCGTGAAAAAGAAAGAACTAGTAGATAAAGTTGCAAAAGAGTCAAAGGTTACTAGAAAAGACACGGAGACCGTGTTGAATACATTTCTGAAAACTGTATCTCATGCTCTTAAGAAAGGAGATAAAGTTCAGTTAATAGGTTTTGGCACTTTTGAAGTAAAACAACGTGCAGCACGTAATGGCCGTAATCCTAGTACAGGTAAGGCAATTAAGATAGCTGCTTCTAAGGTTCCGTCATTTAAAGCCGGCCAAGGATTAAAAGATACTGTTAACGGCCACAAGAAAAAATAAGGATTGCGGCATACTGTTAACGGATAAACTAAAACAGAGTCAATTGTTTTAGTAAGTTAGAATCGGGCGCATCATATTTATGATGCGCTTTTTTCTTTTATACTAAAATAGCGTATTATGCGTCTATTTACTTTGATTAAAAACGGAGAGTAGCCTCTTTATGATGGACAACCTACGCACGGCGGCGAATAGTCTTGTGCTAAAAATAGTATTTGTGATTATTATCTTATCCTTTGTGCTTACTGGCGTTGGTAGTTACCTGATTGGCGGTTCAAGTAATCACGCGGCGAAAGTGAATGGTACAACAATTAGTCAAGTTCAACTACAGCAAGCTTTTCAGCAAGAAAAGCAAGCATTACAAGAACGACTGGGTGATCAATTTGCTGAAATTGCTAGTAGTGAACAAGGGATCCAGATGTTGCGTCGTCAAGCTTTGGAACGTTTAATTAGCGTGACATTGCTTAATCAATATTCAAACCAATTGGGTTTAACGGCAAGTGATAATCAAATTAAGCAGGATATCTACAATATGCCGATATTTCAGACCGACGGGCATTTTGATAGTGAAAAATATCGGGCTATTCTATCCCAACATAATGTTAATGCCGATGATCTTGCCCAGGAAATACGGCAAAACCTGATTAACCGTCAACTTAGTAAAATGTACATAACGGATGAATTTGTCTTGCCTGAAGAAGTTAAGTCCTATGCTCAGTTACTTTTACAGCAACGTGAAGTAAAAACAGCAACTTTATCGCTTGCTAACTATCAATCTAAACAAACGGTTACAGATAAAGAGTTACAAGATTACTATAATGCGCATCAGAACAGTTTTATTTCACCCGAACAGGTACAGGTTAGTTATATTAAGTTAGATGCAGCTTCTCAGCGTGAAAATGTGGCGGTCAAAGATGAAGAGCTGAAAAACTATTATGAGCAAAATATAGCTAATTTTACTCAGCCAGCGCAAAAACATTACAGCATGATCCAATTGGCAACAGAAAAAGAAGCGGATTCCGTTGTTAAAGCCTTAGCTGCGGGTGCTGATTTTAAGCAATTGGTTGCTGAAAAATCGACAGATAAATTTAGTGCAGCAAATCATGGCGCCCTTGGTTGGATGGAGGCGACTTCAACGCCAAGTGAAATTATTGCTGCTAATCTAACTAAGAAAGGGCAGGTTTCTGGGGTAATAAAATCGGCTACCAATTACATTATATTTCGCCTTGATGATATTAAACCTGAAGTAGTAAAACCTTTTCAGGTCGTGAAAACGGAGATTGCCAATACACTAAAAAATGAAAAAGCGATTAATGCATTTTATTCACTACAACAAACTGTAAGCCGTGCGGCAATGGATGATAACGAATCTTTAACTGCCGCTGAAAAGGCTACTGGTATTAAAGCGGTAACAACAGGTTGGTTTAGTCGTAATAATCTTCCTGAGGAAATAAGATTTGATAAGGTAGCTGATACTATTTTTAACGGTAACTTAGTAGATAAAAATGGGCCAACAGGTATTAACTCAGATGTTATTAATGTCGATGGTGATCGTGCGTTTGTTATTCGAGTTGAAAAATATAAACCCCAGGTAACACAGCCATTTGATGAAGTGAAAAATAACGTAGCTGAATTACTTAAGCATAATAAGGCCACAAAAGAGATGGAAGCAGAGGGCAATAAATTGCTTACTGCATTAAAACAAGGGGCAGGTGAAGCGGCTTTAGCGAAACTAGGTAT
The DNA here is from genome assembly GCF_020268605.1 of Arsenophonus apicola. Taxonomy (NCBI): domain Bacteria; kingdom Pseudomonadati; phylum Pseudomonadota; class Gammaproteobacteria; order Enterobacterales; family Morganellaceae; genus Arsenophonus; species Arsenophonus apicola. Next base: position 2,659,160 of record NZ_CP084222.1, on the reverse strand, counting down.
TAACTTTGGTGATACTAAGATTATTGAGCGTTTTGGGCAAAATGACGCATTGGCTGAACCAATTTTTCAAATGCCAATTCCTAAAGAAAATACACCAACTTATCTCAGTACCAAAGATGCTAAAGATAATTTAGTTATTATCCAATTGCTCAAAGTTACTCAGGGTCAACCGACGGAAGAAGAATTAAAAGTTTTTTCGCAACGTTATAAAATGATACTTGGCAATGTGATGATGGAATCACTGATGCTGAATTTACGTGATAGGGCTAAAGTCGATTTAGGACGGATCGAGTAATTTGCGATCGGCTTTCACATAATTGAATACGGTTACATAAATTAGAGGCTGCGTTTACGCAGCCTTTTACTATTTTATCATTCTGGGGTCGTAATGTTTTTTTATTCTTGTATCTTATCCATTGCTTAGAAAGTCTGTTTTTTGATAGAGGAATTATCGCAGGATTGCTTAGCAAACGGCTATAAAGCGTCTACATCAGGGAAATATAATGCCTATTTTGGTAAATAAATATTAATTTTTACTAATTAGCAAGGAGGTTAAAGATGCTGCTAATGATAAAAAATAAACTAAAGTATACAACTAGGATCTTGATTTTTGCGATAGGATTTACTCATACCGCATTTGCTCAATCAGATCAGCTAAAAGTCGCTAATGCTCAACCGCAAAATGCAACGAAATTAGTTATAAATAAAATAGACAAGCGACAGTTGATAGATGAGAAAGTCAATATTAATACTGCATCTGAGGAGGAGCTGGCAGAGAAATTAAATGGAGTCGGATTGAAAAAAGCGCAGTTAATTGTGCTGCATCGCAAGAAATTTGGCGGCTTTAAGTCAATTGAACATCTTCAGGATGTGCCAGGTATTGGTTTGGGTTTTATTGAAAAGAATCGTGAGAAATTAACCTATTAAAACGTAATAGGAACTGAGAGGGAGTATTAGTCTCAGTTCCTTATTGCTTACACCAGAATAAGCTATAGCTATAAAATACAGTTAAGCTAAAAATACTAAATACAATTTATTATATCTTGTATTGATTATTATAGTGGTATTTATTGTAAGTTAAATTGGCTGATTGTTTAAATATCGTTAAATAGTGTCGGTTTGAAATTACTTAAGGCGTATTTTTTGTTTTAATGAAGACATAATTGCTTGTCGATGATTAAGGTAATATTTTAATCCTTCAGCACGCAGATGGCAGGCAGCACATTGTTGGCAGCCATCACCTATAATACCATTGTAACAAGTAAGGGTTTTATTTTGTATAAATTCTAATGCGTGGTAATAATCGGCTAGTGCCCAAGTTTCGGCTTTATTTAGCCACATAAGTGGGGTTTCAAAGCGAATTGCTTTAGCTATCCCTAGGCAAATAGCTTGATTGAGCGCTTTAACAAATTCATCCCTACAATCAGGATAACCAGAAAAGTCTGTTTCACAAACACCGGTTATAACCACCTCAGCTTGAACTTGGTAAGCATAAATAGCAGCAAGCGTGAGAAATAGAATATTACGTCCTGGAACGAAAGTGTTGGGTAATTCACTTTCAATACTTTTTTCATAGGAAGGTATTGGAATGTTGTCGCGAGTTAGACTACTAATGGCAAGTTCATTTAATGATCCGACATCCAGTATTTTATGTGCTGTGATATTAAAATGCTGGCATATCTTTTGAGCAGCAACAATTTCAGCACTATGACGTTGAGCGTAATTGAAAGTGATACAATGAACTTCGTTATATTGTTTTATTGCTTGTATAAGACAAGTGGTGGAATCTTGTCCGCCACTAAATACAATAACTGCTCGTTTCGTCATGCTAATACTATCCATCGATAAAGTACAAGTAAAAAATTTTTGCTATTCCAGATGATACGTTATGTTACCCAGTTTAATCTAGTTTAGATAGCCTTAATTGGGAAGATTTCTTCATTGTGTTATATTATTTTGTTTAAATTTTTAAATATGGATGATTTTATTCTAACAATTTATTAATAACACTAAATTGATTCTATGAAATCATTAGATAAGAAATGCCATGATTTGTTGAATATATCGTAATATTTCCTTGATTATAAAGCTGACAAATCTGATTTGTTAAAAACATTTTCGCAAGATATTATGAGATTGGATAGTTTTTGGTATTTTTGTAAACATATAATCAACAATATTGCTAATTGAATTGATCTTTTTTATTTTTGATTGAGAAAATAAAATATACAACAATTTTGACTGTATCTGATTAATTTATTGAGCTGTAACTTATTATATTTTTTGATGTAATTTTCAATATCAGGATAAAAAAATGTGAGATTATTTTCTCAATTACGTTGGTATTTTTTAACTGAGTGGTGCCGGTATTTTGGTGCAATCATGTTATTAATTATTATTGCAGGATTACAACTTATTCCACCACGGCTGGTTGGCTTTATTATTGATGGTATTAGTAAGCAAACCCTAAGTAGCAAACAACTTTTGGGCTGGATAAGTGTAATGATACTTATTGCATTTATTATTTATGGATTGCGCTATATTTGGCGATTATGGTTATTTGGCGCTTCTTATAAACTAGCTGTACAGTTAAGACAGAAATTTTATCAACAATTTAGTCGTCAGACTCCCGAGTTTTATTTACGACATAGAGTAGGCGATCTTATTGCACGTACAACCAATGATGTTGATCGAGTTGTCTTTGCAGCAGGAGAAGGTGTCCTGACATTAGTCGATTCTTTGGTGATGGGATGTGCAGTGTTGATTGTCATGAGTATTGAAATCAGTTGGCAACTGACCCTGATCTCATTGCTACCAATGCCAATCATGGCAGTCATTATTAAGCGATATGGTGAACAACTGCATACACGCTTTAAATCTGCCCAAGGTGCATTTTCTTCTCTCAATAATCATGCTCAGGAAAGTTTAACCAGTATCCGTATGATTAAAGCGTTTGGTCTAGAAGATCACCAATCTCATCAGTTTGAGATTGCGGCATTAGAGGCTGGGCGTAAAAATATGCATGTTGCTCAAGTTGATGCGAAATTTGACCCTACTATCTATATTGCGATAGGCGCTGCAAATTTTTTGGCAGTAGCGGGTGGAAGCTGGATGGTTTGGCATAATAAAATGACACTAGGTGACTTGACCAGTTTTGTTATGTATTTAGGGCTTATGATATGGCCAATGTTAGCGCTTGCATGGATGTTTAATATCGTTGAGCGTGGAAGCGCTGCCTATAGCAGAATCTGTGTTTTATTTGAAGAACCCCTATCGATTATTGATGGGAAACAGTATTTGCAGCCAACATCTGGTCAATTGAGCGTAAATATTCAGCAATTTAATTACCCAGGTGTTGGAATATCATCCTTGCATAATATTGTATTTAATATACAGCCAGGGCAATTAGTTGGAATTTGCGGTCCAACCGGGGCGGGGAAATCAACACTATTATCATTATTGCAACGTCATTTTGATGTTCTTGATGGTGAAATTTTGTTTCAATCTCTTTCTCTGACTCATATTCAGCAGCGAGAATGGCATGCCAGACTGGCAGTTGTGAACCAAATACCATTTTTATTTTCTGATACTATCGCAGGTAATATTGCTTTAGGTAGACCAACTGCCAGCCAAACAGAAATAGAGGAAGCGGCAAGGCTAGCTGATGTACATGAAGATATTTTGCGTTTACCTGATGGGTATAGCACACAAGTTGGTGAGCGTGGCATTATGTTATCTGGTGGACAAAAGCAGCGTATTTCTATAGCAAGAGCACTATTATTAAATACTGAAATTTTGATATTAGACGATGCTTTGTCTGCTGTAGATGGACAGACTGAAAATAGAATTTTAAAAAATTTACGTCAGTGGCGAGGGTGTCATACTATCATCATTAGTGCCCACCGATTATCTGCTTTAGTGGATTCAGATCAGATACTTGTATTGCAACAAGGAACTATCGCATGTCAAGGTACCCATCAGCAATTAATTGCAAAACCTGGTTGGTATCGAGATATGTATTGTTATCAGCAAATTCAAGCCACCATGGAAAATGAACATGAATAAGCCTCGTCTTTTATGGCCATCCTTAAAGCGCTTATTAATTTATGGAGATCCATTTCGTAAACCGATAACTATTGCGGTTTTGATATCTTGGCTAGCCGCTGCGGTAGAAATTTGTGGGCCCCTTCTAGTAAGCTACTTTATTGATAATTTGTTAACAAAAGGTCATATACCGTTGGAAAGTGCGGTTATATTAATAATAGTTTTTTTTGCATCACAAATTATTGCTGCCATCTTACACTATTATCAAACAATTTTATTTAATCAAGCAGCTATAGGCGTTGTTCAAACATTACGTACAGATGTAATGAGTGCTGCTATTAGGCAGCCATTGAGTATTTTTGATAATCAACCAGTAGGACAGCTTATCTCTCGAGTGACAAATGATACTGAAGTGGTTAAGGATCTGTTTGTAACGGTTATTCCGACTATATTTCGTAGTATAGCGCTAATTATTGCCATGTTAGTAGCGATGTTTTTTTTAGAGTGGCGCATGGCAATTGTTGCTAGCTTAATTTTCCCTATAGTATTTTTGATCATGGTAATTTACCAACGTTTAAGTACGCCAATTGTTCGTCGAGTACGTACTTACCTAGCTGATATTAACGATGGTTTTAATGAGATCATTAACGGTATGACTGTGATTCAGCAATTTAGGCAACGAGCCCGCTTTGGGGAGAAAATGTTAGCGGTGAATCGTCAGCACTATACTGCTCGGATGCAGGCATTAAAGTTAGATAGCATTCTTTTACGCCCATTATTAAATTTATTTTCGGCCTTAACCCTTTGTGGATTAATTCTATTATTTGGATTTAAAGGAATAGATGTTATTGGTGTTGGAGTATTGTATGCTTTTATTAATTACCTTGGACGTTTAAATGAGCCATTAATTAAATTAACTTCACAGCAATCGGTATTACAACAAGCGGTAGTTGCAGGCGAAAGAATTTTTGAATTAATAGATAGCCCACGACAATATTATGGTCATGATCAATTACCTTTATTGTCAGGTCGAGTAGATATACAAAAGCTCTCTTTTGCTTATCGTGATGATAAATATGTATTGAACGAAATTGATATGCAGATAGAGGATAACGAATTTGTCGCATTAGTTGGGCATACAGGTAGTGGAAAAAGCACGATCACTAACTTATTAATGGGATATTATCCGTGGCAAGAAGGACAAATATTACTTGATGGACGTCCACTATCATCTCTTTCCCATCAGGTGTTGCGTAATTGTATTACTATTGTACAACAAGAGCCGGTTATTTTAGCAACGACTGTTTTTGATAATATCGCTTTGGGCCGAGAAATTTCAGAACAGAAAGTTTGGCAAATTTTAACAATTGTACAGCTCGCTGATTGGGTATATAAATTACCTAATGGCTTAAATACACTGTTAGGTGAGCAAGGTAATATGCTATCTACTGGGCAGAAGCAGCTACTGGCGTTAGCGCGGGCTTTAGTACAAACGCCGAAAATTTTAATATTGGATGAGGCAACGGCCAATGTTGATTCAGGAACTGAGAAAGCGATTCAAAAAACTTTACAGTTAATTCGTCGACAGACAACATTAATCGTTATTGCCCATCGACTTTCTACTGTTATCGACGCGGATAAAATTTTTGTCTTACATCGTGGTAAAATCGTTCAGCAAGGCAAACATAATCAATTGTTGCGACACCCAGGGCTGTATGCCCAGATGTACCAATTGCAGCAGATTGGTAATTTATTACATCCTGCTAGCTTAGAATATCTCGATGTGGTCTATTGATCTTTTTTGCTATTATTTTATATATTTTAAACTAGTTAAATGTTTAATATTATTTATTTGAATAAGAAAACAACACTTGATTTCTGCTTTCTTGCTATTTGAATATGAATAGCGCATAATGCGTGCCTCTATTGTTCATATAGAGCCATTCAATGGGGTCCTGTTGGTGCTCCCGCAATGCTAACTTGTTAACTTGGTCAGGTCTGGAAAGAAGCAGCCATAGCAGGGGATGTATGTGCCGGGATGTTGCTGACAGGACTCCGCCAGTTTAGCACTTCTAAGATATTTATATTTTTTGCAAATAAAATTAATCTAGTTGACAAAAATTGTTTTTATGTTGAAAGTTACTAAATTAATTCAATATGGTTAGTTTTTTATATACAGAAAAAATTTCGCTTAATTTGATGAATTTTCATTTTAATCTAAATGCAAGTTTTTGGTTTAGTTTTTATAGAAAAATAAGATTATGTAAAATTACGAATTTCATATAACGAAGTAATTAAATTATTAATTAAAAAATAAATAGCAATATATTGATTATTTTGCTGAATAGTTATTGACTAAGTATGGTCGTGATTAATAAAAAAGAGTAACAGTTGAGAGAGGATAATTATAGGCTTATTTTTTTGATTAAGCGAAAATATAAATATGGTTCATTGTTTAATCTAATAATGTAAGCAACACCACGATATAATTATCCGTGTTATGAATGAATATTTTAAGTTATATAGTTACTAATAAAAGCCGATAAGGGCTATCGGCTAAAATTATAACCATATCCTATCTGATAAAGGAAAGACTTATTAGCGAACATATTTCCAAACGGACGAAGGAATTTTGTCATAAAGTTTATTCATTGTGAGCTCAGCTAACCTATGGTCGGCAGCAGAATAAAATAACTCAAGTTCGTCTTCAGATAATTCATATTTGTTTTTTTCGATTACGCGCTCCAATGTTTCGATAGTCGTACATTTTCTTAAGCGCATCAGATAGTCAATTTTAGTCATAATTTCCTTTCTTTAAATTATAGATGTATAAAATATGAATGTTATTGGCTGTTGCGTCAAGTGTTACTTAATGAATACTTTATATCATTTGTTAATATTTCAGCCAAATGCTCATTCATTTTTTGCCAATCAGAAATATCTGTTAGGCTCATTACAGGTTTACCAAATAGGTTATAAGTTTCATCCAAATATTCGTCAATAAAAATAAAAAGGTTTACGTTATTCGGATATTTTAATTTAAATTGACCAATAAAATCTGTGATATGATCAATTAATACATTAAATTTAACGTTTTGGTCGGAACAAAGATCATTTTTCCAATGAGTTTTTGTCCTATGCAAAGTTAACATCGCTTCACGATGTAGAGCATCACATAAATACTTTAGCACTAAGATGTCATAACTCCTTGGTGAGTACTCATCCATAATCACCTCCATTCAAACCACAGATTACGGGTTATTACTCATTTTTATTGCATAATACCGCTAAAGATGAAGAATTTACCATTGAATTAATATATTGTTTTATTTTTTGTAAAATCAAAAACACTAATTAATTATGATTGTTGCCAAAATTATAAATGGTTGTCGGTAAACAATCAGAAGAATGTAGATAATTTATAAAATTTATACTTGTGTGAGTATAGCAAAAGTAATGCAAACAACCTACTGGATATTAATATAGCACTATTATCGCATAAGTCACTATCTCTGTATAAAGTTTTTTGTTATATGATGTTAATCAAAGAACTAATCTAGTACAAAATATCAAAGATATACAAAAAGTTACAGTATTACTGTGTTATTTTATTATTATTTATTTTTTTATTAAAAAATAAGTTTTAGTCATATATTTAGAATTATTTTTCATTTATTAAAAAATATTTTTACATAAAAGGCCAGATATTCTGGCCTTTTAATGGAAATATTACTAATAACCTAGCTAAGCTAATATTTATTTGTGAAACGTCTACGTATGACGACAAAAAATACTGGAACGAAATAGATAGCTAATGTAGTTGCTGCAATCATTCCTCCAAGCACGCCTGTACCAACAGAGTTTTGCGCACCTGAACCTGCACCGTTACTAATAACGAGAGGTAAAACGCCAAGCATGAATGCTAGTGATGTCATTAAAATAGGTCGTAACCGCATTCTGACAGCATCTAGCGTTGCTTCAATCAATCCTTTTCCTTCTTTTTCCATTAAGTCTTTAGCAAACTCAACAATTAATATGGCGTTTTTGGCTGATAGGCCAATGGTCGTTAATAAGCCTACCTTAAAGTAAACATCATTTTCTAATCCACGAAATGAAGTGAAGAGTAATGCTCCAATAACCCCTAATGGTAGAACTAACATAACAGAAAAAGGAATTGACCAACTTTCATATAAAGCGGCTAAACAAAGAAAAACCACAATAAGAGAAATTACATATAAAGCAGGTGCTTGATTGCCAGAAAGACGTTCTTGGTAAGACATACCGGTCCATTCATAACCAATACCCTCAGGTAATTTTTCAGTAAGTTGCTCCATTAATAACATGGCATCACCAGTACTTTTCCCTGGAGCCGCAGAACCTTGGATTTCCATTGCAGGTAAACCATTATAGCGTTCCAAACGTGGCGAACCATATAGCCATGGATCTTTGCTATGATCAATTAATGCGGAGAAAGGTACCATTTTTCCTTGATTATTGCGGACATAAAGTTTTTCAATATCAGCGGGCAACATCCGAAATGGGGCATTGGCTTGCACGTAAACTTTTTTAACGCGTTCACGATCAATAAAGTCATTTACATAGACTCCACCAAACATAGTACTTAAGGTTGCATTAATATCATTGATAGATACACCTAATGCCTCAGCCTTTTGTTGATCGAGATAAAAACGATACTGAGAGGTATCATCTTGTCCGTTAGGACGAACATTTTGCAATATATCAGGATGTTGAGCAATAAGTCCAAGTAGTTGATTACGAGCAGCCATTAATTTCTCATGACCTAAATTACCTTGATCAACAAGTTCATAATCAAAACCACTGGCTGTACCTAACTCTGGTATGGCCGGAATATTGAAAGAGAAAATGATAGCCTCTTGTATTTTTGAAAAGGCAAGATTGGCGCGATTGATAATTTGAGAAACGTGATTTTGATCGCTATGGCGTGTTTTCCAATCTTGTAGTACGACAAAAGCAAGCCCCATGTTTTGTCCTTGCCCTGCGAAGCCAAAGCCACTTACGGTAAAGACAGATTTAACATTTTCTTTTTCTTTTGTTCGATAATATTGGTCAATATCATTAAGCACAGCTACAGTTTGTTCTTGGGTAGAGCCTGGTGGTAGCTGAACCATCGTCAAGAGTACTCCTTGATCTTCCTCGGGAAGAAACGAAGAAGGCAATTTTAGGAACAGAAATGCCATACCAGCAACCAATATAACATAAATCACTAGGTAACGACCTGTGCCTCTAAGCATATGGCCAATACTATTGGTATAGTGATGTGCGCTTTTTTCAAATGTACGGTTAAACCAGCCGAAAAAGCCTGTCTGTTTTCCGTGGCTACCTTTAGGTATAGGTTTTAATATTGTGGCACAAAGAGCTGGAGTTAAGATCAGCGCGACTAGAACAGATAGCACCATTGATGCGACAATGGTAACCGAAAATTGACGATAGATTGCGCCCGTTGAGCCACCAAAAAAAGCCATAGGTATAAATACCGCGGATAAGACTAAGGCTATACCGACAAGTGCGCCTTGGATTTGTCCCATCGACTTTTTGGTGGCTTCTTTTGGCGATATTCCCTCTTCTTGCATAACACGCTCGACGTTTTCTACTACCACAATCGCATCATCGACTAAGAGTCCGATAGCGAGCACCATTGCGAACATGGTAAGCGTGTTAATTGAGTACCCCATTGCAGACAAAATAGCAAAAGTTCCAAGCAAGACAACAGGAACTGCGATCGTCGGGATCAAAGTTGCGCGGAGGTTTTGCAAGAATAAGTACATTACAACAACGACGAGCATGATAGCTTCGATCAGTGTTTTCACTACTTCGTTAATTGAGATTTTTACAAACGGTGTAGTGTCATAAGGGTAAACAATCTCTAATCCATTAGGGAAAAAAAGCTCCATTTCAGCAAGCGTAGCACGTACGGCTTTAGCAGTATCTAAGGCATTAGCCCCGGTTGCCAATTTGATACCGATACCGGCTGACGCAGTACCATTATATTTGGCTTTGATACTATAATTTTCCGCACCTAATTCAACTACAGCAACGTCTTTTAAGCGAACCTGAGAGCCATCTGGATTAACTCGTAACAGGATATTGGCAAACTGTTCAGCATTATTTAGCCGCGTTTGAGCAATAATAGAAACATTCAGTCGTTGGCCTGGGATCGGTGGTGTTCCACCTAGCTGGCCGGCAGCAACTTGGTTGTTTTGAATTTTTATGGCATTGATAACATCTTGAGTAGCCATATTGTATTTAACTAGTTTATCTGGATCTAACCAGATCCGCATAGCGTACTGGGTACCAAATAATTGCGTTTCACCAACGCCTTTTACTCGGCTAATAGGATCTTTAATGTGAGAGTTAACATAATCAGCAATATCTTCTTGATTCATTGAGCCATCTTTGGAAATAAAAGCGACCACCATTAAGAAAGAACCAGTAGATTTATTAACTTGTATACCTTGTTGCTGCACCTCTTGCGGTAGTAATGGCATGGCCAATTGTAATTTATTTTGTACCTGTACTTGTGCAATATCAGGATCTGTCCCTGCTTCAAAGGTAAGTGTCAGCGACATGTTACCCATTGCATCACTTGTTGAAGACATATAAACCAGATTATCAATTCCATTCATGTTCTGTTCGATAACCTGAGTAACAGTATTTTGGACTGTTGTGGCGTCTGCTCCAGGATAGGTTGCTACAATTGAGATAGACGGTGGCGCAATGGTTGGATATTGTGCCACCGGTAATTTGATAATTGCCAATAGACCAGCGAGCATGGTAATAATGGCTATTACCCACGCAAATATTGGCCGTTCTATAAAAAACTGAGGCATTAATTATCGACTCCCTTAATTTAAGATTTTTGCGGAGAAAATCTATTTTTCTGTTGTATTTGGATTGGGCGATGTTTCTTTAGCTGTCACTTTCATGCCTGGCTTGATTTTCTGTAACCCAATAACAATGACACGCTCTCCGGCTTCAAGTCCTTTAGTTATTAACCATTGATTACCAATTGCTTGCGCAGTAATTACCGTACGGACTTCAACTTCATTGTTGGTATTAACAACCATCACTTGAGCCTCACCACGAGGGGTCCGACTTACACCTTGTTGTGGCACGAGGATGGCATTTTTTTGCACGCCTTCTTCTAAAACGGCACGAACAAACATACCAGGCAGTAGTTTTTTTTCTGGATTGGGGAAAATAGCCCGCATCGTGATAGACCCAGTACTTTCATCAACGGTTACATCGGAAAATTGAAGAACACCTTTTTGTGGGTAAACGTCACCATTATTCATTTTTAAGCTAACAGGTGCTTGCTGCGATTCTTTAAATAAATTGCCGCTAGCGATTTCATTTTTTAAACGCAGATAATCGTCGCTGGATTGGGTAACATCAACATAAATAGGATCTAATTGTTGAATGGTTGTTAGCGCACTAGTTTGTCCAGTCGAAACCAGCGCGCCTTCTGTGACGTTGGATTTACCGGAGCGGCCGGAAATAGGCGCTTTTACTTTAGTATATTCAAGATTGATACGCGCAGTTTCAACTGCCGCTTCAGCGGCTTTAAGGGAAGCTAACGCCTGAGCATAGTTAGCGTTTGCGGTATCATACTCTTGTTTACTGATATAATTTGTTCCTAATAGAGGTTTATAACGACTTACCGTTAAACGAGTAATTTCGGCATTGGCTTTGGCTTTTGCTAAATTGGCTTTTGCGCTGTCATAATTTGCTTTATAGGTAGCAGGATCTATTTGATATAAAGAAGTTCCGGCTTCAACATCACTCCCTTCTTTATAATTTCTTTTTAATATAATACCTCCTACTTGAGGTCTTACCTCGGCAATACGAAAAGCAGTAGTACGGCCAGGCAGTTCAGTTGTTACTGTCAATGGCTTAACTTGTAAAGTTACGACACCAACTTCCGGTGTTGGAGGTGCAATATTACCTTGCTGGGAATTATCGCCACATGCTGTCAAGATCAAACAGCTTGAGAGTAGTAATATTACCAGAGGTAAAACCCCTCTGTTTTTTTGCATAAATAAACCTCAATATTCAAATATCAATTTCAAATCTGAAACCTGGTGAATTATTATGTTATAAGTCTCTTATGTTATTGCAAAAACATACATGAATGTATGTAAATTTACTTCAATAAGAAGAAAGTAAGTTAAAATGGCACGAAAAACTAAGCAACAAGCGAAAATAACTCGCCAAGAAATAATTGATGCAGCAATTAGAACATTTTCTAAGTATGGTGTTTCATCTACCTCTTTGTCTAATATAGCAGAGGTTGCAGGTGTAACTCGTGGTGCTATTTATTGGCATTTTAAAAATAAAGTCGATCTTTTCTCTGAAGCTTGTAAATTTACGGATAAACAAATAGCTGAAACTCAGGAAAAGTATCAGTTAAAATACCCTAATGATCCACTTTTTGTATTGAGAAAATTATTACATTATATTTTATTTACCTTTTTTGACGATACTAAAAACAAGGCGCTAACTGAGATTTTTTTTCATAAATGTGAATTGATAGGTGAAATGGCACAGTTTGCTGAATTACGGCGTGAAATTTATATGATTAACTATCAGAGATTAGTCACTCTGTTAAGCGCCTGTGTGGAAAAACAACAGTTACCGGTCAATATCAATGTTGAGTGCGCAGCAATTATGATACGAGCAGAAATTACCGGCCTGTTTGAAAATTGGTTATGTGTACCAGATAGTTTTAATATCAAAGAAAATGCGGTTCGTTACGTGGATACGATGATTGATATGATGAAATATAGTCCATCATTAAGAAACAGTTGAAACGTTTTATTACATAATTAAGGAGGATTGGATGCAAGAAAAAAACCTATTTTTGATTATTGCTAACGGTGCCGCCTATGGAGATGAAAATCTTTTTAATGCACTACGTCTAGCGATTGCAGTTAAGGAACAGGCTGCTACAACGGAAATAAAGATTTTTTTAATGTCTGATGCGGTTGTTGCCGGTCTTATTAATCAAAAGCCAATTGAAGGTTATAATTTAAAACAGATGTTGGAAATCTTACTTGCGCAGCAAGTAGAAATAAAATTATGTAAGACATGTACGGATGCCCGTGGTATCACTGAATTGCCGTTAATTAAAGGCATCTCCATCGGCACTTTGGTTGATTTAGCACAGTGGACATTAGCATCCAATAAAGTTTTAACTTTTTAGATATAATACTATTTGAGACAAGGAAATAAATTTTAAGGAGAGATTTTTAACTGTTTTCTTATTTTTAATCTTACTCAGTGGATACTACTATGTTTTCATTTAGTCGAAGGTTGCAAAACAGAGCATATTACCAACGGTTAGTTTCTTTATTGTCCTTGTCTTGTGGTTTATTCTTTCTTTTTACAGCAACGTTAGTTGAGAGTGCTACCTTAACCAATATAACTTCACGGCAAACTATCCAAAACGAATTAAATGCCTTAAGTCATCGTAGCAATTTAACGGCAGCTGAAACGCTAGCTTTAGCTGACTATAAAAAAGCAATTCAATTTTATGATGAATTAACTGAATTAGAAAAACAAGCTGCGCTAATGCAGAAAAGAGTTATACAAGCGCCGAAAGAGGCGCGAAATGCACTTGAGAAGTTAGCTAAAATTAAACAAGAGCAACAACAAAGTGAGCAGACTAAAACTGAATATCAGCATTTAACATTATCACAACTCGAGAGCCAATTAAAAAATAAATTAGAAATATTGCAAAACCAGCAGGAAAATCTGGCCAATATTAATAGCAACTTAGTTGCCTTACAAACTCAGCCAGAGCGAGCGATGAATATTATGTTAGAAAACGCTCGCCGGCTACAAGATATTCGTTACCGACTAAATAATGACTTCTCTTCCAATGAAGATATTCGGCCTTCTCTACAAATATTATTACAAGTCGAACAATTTTATCTGCAACAGCAAAATAAATTTCAACAACACGCATTAGAAGCGAACACTCAGTTACAAGATGTGCTACAGAAGCAACGTGATTATACCGCAACTTATATTGCGTTAATTCAAAGTGATATACAGTATGTTCAGGCTGCTATTAATAATAAACGCTTAAATTATTCTGAAGAAACGTCTAAAGAAGCTCAACGCTCAACGATAAATAGTCAGGAAGTGGAAGAATATCCGATAATTAAACATGAAAAAGCGATTAATAAGGCACTAAGTGAGCGTTTGATTACAATAACCCAAGATAGTAACCAATTAGTACAAAAGAGCATAAGGGTTAAATCTTGGTTAGAAAGAGCCATTCAAGTAGAGAGTAATTTAAAAGAACAAATAACAGTCTTACGTGGAAGTTTATTACTTTCACGTATCCTTTTTCAAAAACAAATTAATTTGCCACCAAATATACTGACAAAAAATCTGCCAACATTAATTGCCGATTTACGGTTGGAGCAGTTTGATATTAACCAAGAGCGTGATCAGTTATATCAATCTTCTAATTATATTAATAAGTTGGCTGATACAATAAGTGATTCAATGGTAGATAAGAGTAAGACAATGCCACTATCGAAGGAAGTCTGGCGGGCATTAGAGCTACTAATTGATATACGACGTGATCTTTTAGATCAATTAAATGTTCAATTGGGTAATCAGATTTCTCAGGCAATTAATTTACAGTTAGATCAACAACAATTACTGGGTGTCATTGAGTCTTTAGAACAGACATTAGCCCAGCAAATTTTTTGGGTAAATAGTAATAAACCGATTGATCTGGCATGGTTAACTTCTTTTCCTGAAGCAGCGAAAGCAAAAATTACCTCTTTTAATTTTAAATTATCATTAATTAGCATATATAAAGGATTAATTAACTCTTCTGTTGTCACTATTCCCCTTTTGTTGGCCTGTCTGTTCTTTTTTTGGATGAATCGCAAGTTTAAACAACGTTTAAAAGAAATTAATTCAGAAGTTAAAGTATTCAAAAAAGATAACCAATTGCATACACCGGTAGCGTTGATTTTAACCCTAATGATGGCGTTTCCTGGCGCTTTTATTGCACTTGCAGTCGGTTACTGGTTTTTAAAAACCGGTAATCCCCATGGTGATTTTGTTTGGAGTTTTGCCCTGCAATTGGCTCTATTTTGGATGTTATTTAGATGGTGCATTTATATACTTAAACCTGATGGCATTGCAGAAAATCATTTTTTAATTGCTAAAAAAGACACGACCTGGTTACGCCAACATTTGATGAATCTGATGTTGCCGTTGATTGTTTTGATTTATTGGTCCAGTTATGGCGTCATGTATCCTTTGCGTTTGGCGGATGATGTCATCGGACAATTGATTGTCTTAATATCCCTGTTTTTAGTTTTTTTATTTACTTTGCCATTTTGCCGTCGGATCTGGCAACAAAAGGGTGGCCATTTAACCCGCACTATTATTATTACCATACTGGCTTTTTCTCCACTGGTATTAATTGGTTTAATGATGGTCGGTTATTATTACACGACTCTTCGACTTTCCAGTCGCTGGATTGATAGCCTCTACTTATTACTCCTTTGGTATATTATTTATCATAGTTGTATTCGTGGATTATCTATTGCAGCGCGCAAGCTTGCTTATAAGAGAGCATTAGAGCGTCGTCATAATATGACGCGCGAAGAGCAAGAAAACGAACCTATCACCGAACCGCCAATGTCAATAGAATTGATTAGTCAACAATCTCTCCGTTTAACTAGTATGGTACTGTTTCTGATCTTTATCGTCGCTTTTTATTGGATTTGGTCAGATTTCATTACTATTTTCTCATTCTTAGACGGCGTTCAGCTTTGGCATACTAATGTACAAAATGAGGCTGGTCACGCTTTACAAGCGGTTACCTTGGCTGATTTAATTCTAGCGATTATTATTTTTATTGTCGCTTTAGTAATGACGCGAAATCTGCCCGGTCTATTAGAGGTTTTAGTGCTGTCTCGGTTGAAGCTTAGGCAGGGATCAAGCTATGCCATCACAACGATGCTGACCTATATTATTATCGGTATTGGTACAATTATCGTATTGGCAATGTTAGGTGTTACCTGGAATAAGTTACAGTGGCTAGCGGCAGCATTAACCTTTGGTTTAGGTTTTGGTCTACAAGAAATTTTTGCTAACTTTGTTTCCGGTATTATTATTTTGTTTGAACGACCGGTCAGAATTGGTGATACCGTTACGATTGGTAATTTCTCAGGCACAGTAAGTAAAATTCGTATTCGAGCAACCACCATAACGGATTTTGATCGTAAAGAAGTCATTATTCCCAATAAAGCATTTGTGACTGAACGTTTAATAAATTGGTCGTTATCAGATACGATTACCCGTATAATTATCAAGCTAGGTGTTGCTTATGGTTCTGATCTTGATAAAGTCAAAACGATTTTGTTACAGGCGGCGCAAAGTAATAATAAGATCATGTCGGATCCGGCTCCGTTAGTATTTTTTACTGATTTTGGTGAAAGTACTCTTAATCATGAATTACGTTTTTATGTTCGACAGATAGCGGATAGAAGCACAACATTGGATGAAGTTAATCGAATGATTGATCGCTTATGTCGGGAACAAAATATCGATATTGCTTTTAATCAGTTAGAAGTTCACCTTCATAATAACAAAGGTGATTTTGTGCAAGAAGTTGATCGTACTATTGGTGCAGAAAAGGGATCGAAGCACCCTGATAGAAACGATCGGGATTAATAATACTGCCGAATAATAATTGAATTATTTATATCAACGCTTTTTAGTTGCATTGGCAAGTAATGAGATAGCGTTTTTATTCTCATAATCTTTTTTCACAATATCAAGCGCTTTGAGTGCTGTAGCTGGTTCTATTTGATTAATTTCTAGAATATAAATTAAATCAATGGCAACTTGGATTTCTAATGGCGCATTCTCTAAATTCATTAAATATACCTATATTATTTTTTATTCGATATTTTGATTCTCATCGCGCTCAATCGCCCTTTCTATGCGTGAAAGAGCCTGACGGCATCTCACTAATCTTCCTGTTAATGCAGCTATTTCTTGTTGCAGTTTCTGGCAAGCAACATATGATTGTTGCTTAGCTAATTGTTGTTCTCGATCATTTATCATGGCGATTAGGCGACGTTCATAGTCTTGATGTTGAACTAATCGTTCATAGCGATCGACGGTTTTTTCTTTTTGACTATGCTGATTTTCTTGCTCTCTTAAAATTTGAGTTGCAGATTCTCGCGTCATTGCACCAATTTGGGCAATAATTTTTTCTGTCAAAAAAGTAACCTGTTCTGGGCGTGAGGTAATAACTGCAATTTTTAATTGACTAAAATGTTGCTTAATTTCAAATAAACATTCACTTAATTGATGGCTTTTTCGATAAAATAATTTTTGATCAAAACGTGATTTTATAAAAGAAGAGTGTGCAATAGGCTTTATTTGCTCTGCTAATGCTTCAATTTGCTCTTCAAGCGTGTTTAGTAACTTTTGTGTTTTCATATAGTAAGCCATAATAATATAAAATATGTGATTGCGATTTGACTTATTACTGTAAAAATGCGGATATTGGTAAGTAAGTTATTGCATTTTTATAGTACTTTTCATAGATTGTAGTGTTTGATTATTTTATCTATGATGATAATTATGATGGTTAATGAAAGAAAAATACAATTTATAAAAGACAGTATTGAAACAATTCCTGATTATCCGATACCAGGTGTATTGTTTCGTGATATTACAACCTTATTGGATAATCCTGCTGCTTATCAGGCCACTATTGATCTACTTGTGGAACATTATAAAAATAAAGGTATCACTAAAATTGTTGGTACTGAAGCGAGAGGCTTTTTGTTTGGGGCACCGGTTGCTTTGGGTTTAGGTATAGGATTTGTGCCAGTACGTAAAGAGGGAAAATTACCGCGAGCCACTTTACGGCAAAATTATGAGCTAGAATATGGTAGCGATACACTCGAGATCCATAAAGATAGTATTTCAGCGAAAGACAATGTATTAGTGGTTGATGATTTACTCGCTACAGGTGGTACGATTGAGGCAACTGTACGCTTGATCCGGCAGCTTGGAGGCAGAGTTAATGAAGCGGCATTTATTATCTGTTTGCCCGATTTAGGTGGTATCGAACGTTTAAAAAAACAAGGTGTCAATTGTTTTAATTTGGTTGAATTCTCAGGACATTAATCAGTAAAATTTTCTGGCGAAATGTGCTAACTAGGCAAATAGCGCTATGTTGGTGTAACAAACTATATACTTAACGTCTAATAGGAATCATGAGCTACCAGGTACTTGCCCGTAAATGGCGCCCACAAACATTTACCGATGTTGTTGGGCAACAACACGTTTTGACTGCGCTGGCAAATGGTTTGCAACAGCAGCGGCTCCATCATGCCTACCTATTCTCTGGGACACGAGGGGTTGGAAAAACAACTATTGCACGACTGTTTGCGAAAGGGCTTAACTGTGAGGTAGGGATAAGCCAGAATCCTTGTGGTCAGTGTGTCAACTGTCTTGAGATAGCGCAGGGCCGATTTGTTGATCTGATTGAAATAGATGCCGCTTCGCGCACTAAAGTTGAGGATACGCGCGAACTGCTAGATAATGTCCAGTATGCACCAACACGTGGTCGATTTAAAGTCTACTTAATCGACGAAGTTCATATGCTTTCTCGTCATAGCTTCAATGCTTTGCTTAAGACGTTGGAAGAACCGCCAGAACATGTAAAATTTCTCTTAGCAACGACCGATCCACAGAAATTACCGATAACGGTTTTATCTCGCTGCCTTCAATTTCATTTAAGAACACTTGATATCGACCAAATCAGCCGTCAACTTGAACGCATTTTAGTGGCTGAGCAAATATCGAGTGATAAACGTGCCCGCCAATTAATTGCCAGAGCGGCCGAAGGTAGTTTACGTGATGCATTAAGTTTGACCGATCAAGCTATTGCCATGGGTCAGGGGCAGGTATCGGCCGATTCAGTTAGTCAAATGCTAGGAATATTGGATGATGAACAGCCACTAGCGATCATTGAAGCGATTGTACATGCCGATGGTCAAAAAATGATGGCTCTAGTCGAAGATATTGCGTTGCGGGGCAGTGACTGGGAAAACGTATTGATTGAAATGTTATCATTAGTTCATCGCATTGCGATGATCCAGCTTTTACCTGTGGAGATGCAAGATACTGCATCGCCGCTAGAAGAGCGTTTACGTTTACTTGCGCGTTCGATTACGCCAACGGATTTACAGCTCTATTATCAAATCCTATTTGTCGGACGCAAAGAGCTTCCCTATGCGCCAGAAAAGCGCATGGGGGTTGAGATGACTTTATTACGTGCCTTAGCATTTCATCCTAAGTGTGTTAATGATACTGAAATTTCATTGGTATCTTCGCCAAATAGAATGGAATCGGTTACCGCAGGTAATGATATTGATATTTCTTCTAATATAAAAGATAAAAAAAAAGTCATTGATCAAGCGATAAGTTCATCAGCTGAAAAGTTAATTAATACGCCTACCTTGCAATTGCTAAAAGCAAAAGCGTCACTAAAACAAGAGCAAGAGAAAACACCGCTAAAAAAGTCTGACACCGCATTGTCGAAGACGAAAACGCCGTCGGCAATGTCAGCGCTAGAACGGTTAGCAACTGTTTCTGCGCAGCATCAGCGATCTGTTGCAAATCAGCCGAAACAGATTAAGAAGGATGAGAAAAATCAAAAAGATAAATCTTATCAGTGGCGGCCGCAAAATATTTCTGAACAAAAGATAGAGCGAGTAACAACGCCTGGCAATATTAAACAAGCATTAGAATATGAAAGAACACCTGAACTTGCCAATAAAATCGCACTTGAAGCTCGAGAGCGTGACCACTGGTCGGCTGAAATTTCTCAGTTAAAAATACCAAAATTGATAGAACAACTTGCGTTGAATGCGTATAAGGAATCGTTAAATGAAACGGAAATCTGTTTACACTTACGATCAACGCAACGGCATTTGAATACTGAGCCTGCGCATAAAGCATTAACAAAAGCCTTATGTGAGTTATATGGCCAGCCGATAAAACTGGTTATCATCGAAGATGATAATCCGGCCGTCAAGACACCTTTGGAATGGCGGCAGCTAATTTATGAAGAGAAGCTAGCACAGGCTCGTCAATCCATCATTGTGGATAAAACCATTCAGACTTTGCGTACGCTGTTTGATGCACAGTTAGATGAAGAAAGTATACGGCCTGTATAGTCAAATACATATCGTTAAGTATAATGAAGCAAAGTTAACGTATATCCTGGTAACAGATCAGAAAGAGAGAAATATTATGTTTGGTAAAGGTGGGCTGGGTAACCTGATGAAGCAGGCTCAGCAAATGCAAGAAAAGATGCAGAAAGTACAAGAAGAGATTGCTAACATGGAAGTTACCGGCGAATCTGGTGCAGGACTTGTTAAAGTAACTATTAATGGTGCACATAATTGCCGCCGGGTTGAAATTGATCCTAGTTTGATGGCAGATGATAAAGATATGTTAGAAGATCTTATTGCGGCCGCATTTAATGATGCTGCGCGCCGTATAGAAGAAGCACAAAAAGAAAAAATGGCCAATATCTCCAATGGCATGCAATTACCTCCAGGCTTTAAGATGCCATCTTGATGCAAACGAGTCCCCTGCTTGAATCTTTAATGGAAGCGCTACGCTGTTTACCTGGTGTAGGGCCAAAATCGGCGCAACGTATGGCTTTTCATCTTCTGCAACGTGATCGTAGTGGTGGCATGCAATTGGCTCAGGCGTTGACACGTGCAATGTCTGAGATCGGCCATTGTCAGGGTTGTCGAACATTTACTGAAAAAGATTACTGTTCTATTTGTACTAATCCGAGGCGTCAACAAACGGGCCAAATATGTGTGGTTGAAAGTCCGGCCGATATTTATGCCATTGAACAAACAGGGCAGTTTGCTGGGCGTTATTTTGTTTTGATGGGCCATCTGTCGCCATTAGATGGTATTGGACCTAAGGATATTGGCCTTGATAGCTTAGCCGATAAACTAGCGACTGAGACGGTATCAGAAGTGATCTTGGCGACCAACCCAACAATTGAAGGGGAAGCAACGGCCAACTATATTGCTGGTATATGTGCTCAATATGAGGTGATGGCCAGCCGTATTGCTCATGGTATTCCGGTTGGTGGTGAGCTTGAAATGGTTGACGGAACAACTTTGTCACATTCAATCATTGGCCGTCAGAAAATTAATTATTGATAGTATAAATCTAATATCAATAAACCTATGCAGAGGTTAAAAACTCTGCTTATTTTTTATGAAAAAGTTAACTGTATCGGCTGTCAATACTGTTTTGACGGCGGTGAACTTGAAATTTTCAATTTATATCCCCATCTGAGTTTCATAACCATTCAACCCAATAAAATTATTCTAAAATTGAGGCTATTTAATGAGTATGAAAGGACAAGAAACTCGTGGATTTCAATCAGAAGTAAAACAGTTATTGCAATTGATGATCCATTCTCTTTATTCCAATAAAGAAATCTTTTTACGCGAGCTGATTTCAAACGCATCTGATGCAGCGGATAAATTACGCTTTAAGGCACTTTCACAATCAGATCTTTATGAAAATGATGGTGACTTAAGAGTTAGAATTGCTGTTGATAAAGACAAAAAAAACTTAACCATTAGTGATAACGGTATTGGCATGACGCGCGAAGAGGTTATTGATAATTTAGGTACTATTGCTAAATCTGGTACGAAGGCTTTTTTACAGTCTTTAGGTAACGAACAAGCGAAAGATAGCCCATTAATCGGTCAGTTTGGTGTTGGTTTCTATTCAGCTTTTATTGTTGCAGATAAAGTGACCGTGCGTTCGCGAGCAGCGGGTATGGCCGCCGATAAAGGGGTTTTCTGGCAATCTCAGGGTGAGGGTGAATATACCGTTGCTGATATTGAAAAAGCAGAGCGGGGTACTGAAATTACCTTACATTTACGTGAAGACCAAACGGAATTCTTAGATAACTGGCGTTTACGTTCGGTGATTAGCAAATATTCAGATCATATTGCCTTGCCAGTGGAAATTGAAGCCAAGAACGAAGAAGATGATACGGTTATTTGGGAAAAAATTAATAAAGCCCAGGCACTATGGACACGTAACAAAAACGATATTACGGCTGAAGAATATAAAGAGTTTTATAAGCATGTTTCCCATGATTATGCGGATCCTCTAATATGGAGCCATAATCGGGTAGAGGGTAAGCAAGAGTATACTAGCCTACTTTATATACCAACTAAAGCGCCTTTTGATTTATGGAATCGTGATAATAAACATGGTTTAAAGCTTTATGTTCATCGTGTTTTTATCATGGATGAAGCTGAACAGTTTATGCCCAATTACCTACGTTTCGTCCGTGGGTTAGTTGATTCCAATGACTTACCATTAAATGTTTCACGTGAAATTTTACAAGATAGTGATATCACTCGTAGTTTGCGTAGTGCATTAACTAAACGCGCATTACAGATGTTAGAAAAATTAGCCAAAAATGAACCTGAACAGTATCAACAATTCTGGCAGGAATTTGGACTAGTGCTGAAAGAGGGTCCTGCGGAAGATACCACCAATAAAGAAGGGATCACTAAATTATTACGCTTTGCATCAACGCATAATGAGAGTAATTTACAGAATGTTTCTTTAGAAGATTATGTTAGTCGAATGATTGAGGGGCAGGAAAAAATTTATTACATTACCGCAGATAGTTATGCTGCTGCGAAAAATAGCCCACATTTAGAACTATTCCGTAAAAAAGGAATTGAGGTTTTATTATTATCTGATCGGATTGATGAGTGGATGATGAACTATTTGCCAGAATTTGCAGGCAAATCTTTTCAATCTGTTAGTAAGACAGATGAGTCACTTGAAAAACTGGCTGATGAAGATAAGAAAGAGCAAGAAGAGACAGATAAAAAACTGGAGCCTTTCGTTGAGCGAGTAAAAAAATTATTAGGCGAGCGGGTGAAGGAGGTGAAGTTAACACATCGTTTAACCGATACGCCGGCAATCGTGACGACGGATGCGAATGATATGAGTACGCAGATGGCAAAACTTTTTGCCGCGGTGGGTCAATCAGCACCGGAAATAAAATATAATTTTGAACTTAATCCTGAGCATCCATTAGTTAAAAAAGCGACAGAACTAACAGATGATGGCTTATTTTCTGAGTGGATAGAAGTATTATTAGATCAGGCATTGTTTGTTGAACAGGGTAGCCTGGAAGATCCTAATCAATTTATTCGTCGTATTAATAAGTTACTTTTGGGCTAAAATTTATTTAATTAACCAGGTTGTTTATAAAACCACGTTTTAGTTATTTCAAGACGTGGTTTGTTTTTTTAACGAAAATAATTTGATTATTCATTGGTTATCTGTTTTCTTAAGTTATATATATGCCTAATGATAAGGTAACTTTTCTTTCAAAATATAAAAATGAAATAGCAAGGGGTTTACGCAATGCGTATTATTCTGCTCGGCGCGCCAGGCGCAGGTAAGGGGACTCAGGCACAATTCATCATGGAAAAGTATGGTATTCCACAAATTTCTACCGGTGATATGCTACGTGCTGCTGTAAAGGCAGGTACAGAGTTGGGTTTAAAAGCGAAAGAATTAATGGATAGTGGTAAGCTTGTTACTGATGAATTAGTTATTGCTTTAGTTAAACAGCGTATTGCACAGGATGATTGCCGAAACGGCTTCTTACTGGATGGGTTTCCCCGCACTATTCCACAAGCAGACGCAATGAAAAATGCGGGTATTGTGGTGGATTATGTATTGGAATTTGATGTACCGGATGAAATTATTGTTGAACGCATTGTTGGTCGTCGCGTTCATACGGCTTCGGGGCGTGTTTATCATATTAAATTTAATCCACCCAAAATAGCCAACAAAGATGATGTTACCGGTGAAGAATTAAGTATTCGCAAAGATGATCAAGAAGAAACTGTCCGTAAACGGTTAGTGGAGTATCATCAGTTAACTGAGCCTTTGATTGCTTATTATCGGCAAGAAGCTGCCGCCGCTCATACCAAGTACTTTAAATTGGATGGTACCCGTAAAGTGACTGAAGTCAGTGAAGAGTTGGCTAAAATTTTAGGTTAATTGTTAGTTGATTAAATAGGCATCCGATTTGGGTGCCTATTTTTTATTTATTGCTAATTAATAGGAGTAAATATATTTGATAAGTTATGATAAGGTTATAAATAGTTAGCAGTAAATAAAATGGAGCCAATTGGCATGCGCATTAAGAAGTATGGTGTTTTATTAGTTAACTTAGGGACGCCTGATGCACCGACGCCAGCGGCGGTGAAACGTTTTTTGGCAGAGTTTCTTAGTGATGTAAGAGTTATTGATATTTCGAGGATAATTTGGAAACCGTTATTACATTTAGTGATTTTACCATTACGCTCGCCAAAAGTTGCTAGATTATATCAATCAATTTGGACAGAAGCGGGTTCTCCATTGCTAAGTTATAGTTTGCAACAGCAGGCTGCACTGGCAAAACAACTACCCACTATTCCTGTGGAATTAGGTATGAGTTATGGTTCACCTTCTGTTGCAGATGCGATTGACAAACTATTAATTCAGCAGGTTGAAAATATTATTGTATTGCCGCTTTATCCGCAATATTCTTGTTCAACCACTGCGTCAGTGTTTGATGCGATTAGTCGAGCATTAAAAAAATATCGAACCATACCCGGGCTTCACTTTATTCGTAGTTATGCCGATCATCCTTATTATATTGAGGCATTAAAAAAGTCGGTTGAATTAAGTTTTGCACAGTATGGGAAACCTGATCGGTTATTACTTTCTTATCATGGTATCCCTCAACGTTATGCAGAAACAGGTGATATTTATCCGCAACAATGCGAGTTGACAACCCGTTTATTTAGTGAATTAATTGATTTTCCGGCTGATAAAATTATCATGACTTATCAGTCACGTTTTGGGCGTGAACCCTGGCTTACACCTTACACAGACGTTACCTTAGCAAGCTTAGCAAAGAGTGGTGTTAAGCATGTTCAACTGTTATGTCCGGGTTTTTCAGTCGATTGTCTGGAAACTCTAGAGGAGATCGCGGTGCAAAATAAAAAATTATTTTATGCTGCTGGTGGCGAAAAGTATCAATACATACCTGCACTTAATGCTTCAAATAATCATATTCAGTTAATGGCCGAATTAATCACAGATAGGTTATAGACTCATTTATCAATTTTAAGTTTTTAAATAAAAACTATTTTTATTAAAACACTCTAAATAAGCATATTATGTTTAATTAATATAAAACTAAAATAATTTCTAACTATTTTATGTGAGTAGTGGAATTAAGATTAGTAATTATTTGAAGGGAATCTAGATAAAATTAAAAGTTACTTTAGTGATTATAACACTATCATAAATTTGAAATTTCACTGTAATAACTTGTTTGAGATCGTTAATTTTATCTAATAATTGTAAAATTATATATTTAAACTGGTAATATAGATTATTATTGCTGTCTAAGGTGGTAAATGATTTATGTGATATTTGTATTGTTTAAATATTTTTTATTATTTATTCTTATTTTTTAGAAAGATTAATATGTTATTGGTTTTTGTTAAATAGTTTGTGGCATTTTACTGGCTTTAAATATCATAGTTGTAAAAATGAGAATATTGTTGATAAATGTGATTTGTGTGTTTTATTAAGGTTGGAAATGTAGAATATTATGGCTAAACTTTTCTTGATTAATGAGAATTATTTGATTATTTAACTATTCAAGTCTGTATAAGATAGAGATAGATGAATATTTGTGATTAATTGTTAACAATATGACGGTTAGAAACTTTAAATTATGACAAATAGACAATTATTGGATGCAACCTCTGAGATCGATCCATCTTTTTATTCGGCTAAGATAAAACAAGATGATGAAATCGATTTATTTGAACTATTTTCTATTCTCTATAAATCTAAATTGTTGCTTATTATGTTTGTTGTGGTTTTTACCGCTGCCATTTTTTGCTGGACGCTATTTTCTCCGCAAAAATGGAAAAGTGAAGCCATAGTTGTTCAACCTACTGCTCAAGAAATGTTTAAGCTGAATGAATTCCTTAGTCAGTTAAAAGTACTGGATGTTGAAACAAATATTGATGCTCAGCAAATTTATACAAAATTTCTTGACGCTTATCGTTCTCAGTTGTTACAGGAAAATTTTCTAAAAAGTAGCGACTATTTTCAACGGTTAGTTAAATCCACAGAGTCACATTCGTTAGAAAGGGAACATCAGCTTTTACGTGATATGAAAAATGATATTACGGTTGGCAAAATCACTTTTAGTAATAGTGCAGTTAATAATATTACTAATATGCAAGAGCAGTTGATAGAAGCAAGCATAGGATTTACTGCCGCAACGGCTCAAGATGCACAGAATTTATTGTCTGATTATCTGCGTTATATTGGATCGAATGTACGGCAAGAAATTAAAGCGGAGTTAAATGAAAAAATAGCGCAACAACTTGTTTATGCTAAAGGTAAATATGCTATCGAGCTGGCAACTTTGGAAAATGCGAATCGGGTTGCGATTCAGCGGCTGAAAAATTCATTAGCTATAGCACAATCGGTTGGTTTGAAAAAACCGGTTTCAACTACGCATAACTTTATTCAAGATGATCCAGATTATCCTATTGCATTAGGTTCAGAAGCATTAGCTAAAAAATTGGCTATTATTGAAAAGGCTAATGATCTGTCATTATCGAATCCTGACTTGTTAAGTAGTCAACAATATATCCAACAATTACAGGCATTAGATACGAAAGATATTTGGTTCCAACCGGTAAAATATATGCAAAAGCCAACTCTACCCATTGCTAAACAGGCACCCAACCGAACGTATATGCTAGTATTAGCTGGAATAGCTGGTTTAATTTTCGGTTGTATTTATGTTTTGTTACGCCATATGGTAAATAACCGCAAGCAAAAAGTCTGAGGTGATAATTTTAAATAAGCAGCAGGCGATTTTCCTGCTGCTCAATGATGTTAATTATGTTAGACTTGCTTCTTTCGTTAATACTAATCATACCTATTATGAAATTCCCTGGTCAACGTAAGTCCAAGCACTATTTTCCTGTTAGTCTTCGAGATCCCTTATTATCCAGTCAAGAGTTAATCAATAGCGCAGGCGATCATGCTTATATTGTTGGTATTGACCAAACTCTGGTTGATATTGAAGCGAAAGTTGATGATGATTTCATTCAGCGTTATCAACTCAGCCAGGGGCACTCTTTAGTTATTGAAGATGCGATGGCTGAAAAACTTTATCGTGAGTTAACAGAGAAAAATCTTATTAGCCATGAGTTTGCTGGTGGTACGATAGGGAATACTTTACATAATTACTCTTTATTAGCTGATAATAGATCTGTGTTGCTGGGTACGATGTGCAATAACATTCAAATTGGCAGTTATGCCTATCGTTATCTATGCCATACTTCCAGCCGGATGGATTTAAATTATTTACAAGGTGTTAATGGTCCGATTGGTCGCTGTTTTACCTTAATTACGGAAAATGGTGAGCGGACATTTGCAATTAGTCCTGGGTTAATGAACCAATTGCGTCCTGAGAGCATCCCTGAGCAAATTATTGCAGGAGCATCAGCTCTGGTTATTACTGCTTATCTTGTCCGTTGTCGGTCAGGTGAACCGATGCCAGCAGCAACCATTCAAGCAATAGAATATGCCAAAAAACATGATGTGCCAGTGGTGCTAACCATGGGTACTAAATTTGTTATTGCCGATGATCCTGCCTTTTGGCAGGATTTTATCGCTAAATATGTTTCTGTTGTGGCAATGAATGAAGAAGAAGCGTTTGAGTTGACAGGGTTTAACGATCCCTTATTAGCTGCCGACAAGGTGCTTGATTGGGTTGATCTGGCTCTTTGTACCGCCGGTGTTGACGGACTGTACATGGCAGGCTTTACCGAATCGACTTATAAAAGAAAAACTCAACATCCTCTGTTATCTGGTGCTATTAAGCAATTCAATCGTTATGAATTTAGCCGGGCAATGAGAAAAAAAGATTGTCAACTTCCTTTTAAGATCTACTCACATATTGAGCCTTATATGGGTGGGCCAGACAAAATTATGAATACCAATGGAGCCGGGGATGGTGCTCTGTCAGCATTATTACACGATATTACCGCCAATCGTTTTCATCGCTTAAATATTCCCAATTCAAAAAAACATTTTCTGCCCTTTCTGACATATTCTTCCTTAGCACAGGTGTGTAAATATGCTAATAGAGTGAGTTATCAGGTGCTTATTCAGCATTCACCGCGTTTAACGCGCAGTTTGCCTGAAAAAGAGGATAGTTTAGAGGAATCTTATTGGGAACGGTAATTTAATTAAAATCGGGAGAAAGCTTATATTTCCCCCTGATTTATTTTTATCGGCTAGTTAGAAGCATCAGGTTTTAAGTATTTATCTAAATCTTTAGTGCCTGATAATAAATTATCTTCATGATTGTCAATGACACAGTCGCTTGTTTTCTTTTTAGCTAGGAAATGCGCCATGGTTTTGGCAATTTCATGTTCACCAACAACGATATGATTTGCACCACGTTCACGAATATATCTAACTTCATCATCATAATGGGCACGCACGATAATTGTAATGTCAGGGTTTAATAATCTAGCTTTCTCGACAATTTGTCCTGCTTCATAACCATTTGGAATGGTTAGTAACAGTGTTTGCGCACAATCTATGCGAGCCAGTTTCATTAATGCTTTGTTTACAGCATTGCCAATTAATGAGCGGAAGCCATTTTTGGCTAATTCTTCAAATCGGGCACGGGTATTTTCAATAACGACTAGCGGGATATCTTTTTGACGTAATTTTTCCGCCAGAATGGTGCCAACACGACCATAACCAACAATAATGGCATGACCGCAAATATCGACAGGAATTTGGGCAACTTCTTCTTGTGTTTCTGCTAATAATTCTTCTTCTGTTGTTTCTGTTTTCTTCAGATAACGGTCAAGTAAGCTAAAGAGCAATGGATTAATCATAATAGAGGCGATTGCACCAGCCAAAACCAGGTTTGGTGCTTGACTATCAAATACATTGAGTGCAATCCCCATTCCGGCTAGGATGAAAGAGAATTCACCAATTTGTGCCAGACTTATCGCGATAGTTAAGGCGGTACGACGGCTATGACCAAATAGTCTCACTAACAGTAATGCGGCGAGTGATTTACCAATAGTAATGATCGCTAAAACCGCCAATATAGCGAGTGACTGTTCTATCAATATGATAGGATCGAGAAGCATACCAACTGATACAAAGAACAGAACCGCAAAGGCATCTCGCAAGGGGAGTGTATCTTGGGCGGCTCGATGGCTTAATTCAGATTCATTTAAGATCATGCCAGCGAAAAATGCACCTAGGGCAAAAGAAGCATTAAATAGCGTTACTGCAGCATAGGCAATACCGAGCGCTAATACTAAAACTGCTAGTGTAAATAATTCTCGAGAACCGGTTGCCGCAGTACGGGCTAGCATCCATGGAATAAGTTGGCGGCCCATGAAAAGAGTAATGATAATAAAAATAGCGACTTTACCAACGGTAAAGGTTAATTTAATAGCTAGCTCATTAAAACTGGCATTATTGCTATCGACAATACCGGCAATTGCGGGGAGCAATACTAGTGTCAATACCATGACTAAATCTTCGACAATCAACCAGCCGATGGCAATGCGTCCTCGTTTACTATCGATAAGTTGACGTTCTTCTAATGTCCTCAACAGTACTACTGTACTAGCTGTCGAGAGACAAAGACCAAAAACAATTCCAGCAAATAATCCCCAGCCAAATAGTATGGCTAAACCAAGACCTAATAAGGTCGCGGTAATTATTTGAGCGATAGCACCAGGAATAGCAATCGATTTTACGGCTAAAAGATCTTTTAAGGAAAAATGTAAACCAACACCAAACATCAATAATATAACACCAATTTCAGCAAGTTCGCTGGCTAAATTTGTATTTGCAACAAAGCCTGGTGTAAATGGACCAATAAGAACACCGGCCAGCAAATAGCCGACTAACGGTGATATTCTTAGCCGTTGTGCAATCATACCAAACAGATAGGCAAGAGCTAAACCACCAACAATTGTTGTGATGAGGGATGATGCTGAATGATCCATTAAATCTCCTCTTTTTTGAATGACAAAATACGTCATGTAAAATTCAAGCTTATTTTATCTGCTATAAACTAAAAAAGCGCTAAAAAAATCACGTTAAAATAATAAAAAAGCGGTTAACGATAAAAAAAGAAAAGAACAGGTTGTTTTTTTAATAAAAATACCCAGCAAATAATCATATTAACCATTATAACTATAATTTATTATTTTATAATATATTATAATATAAACTATTATTCTTTTTTTTATTCATATTTGGTAATGATAGGATAAAACAAAATGATAATGATGAAAAATTCAGATTGAACTAATTAATTCAATACGCTTTATTTGTAATATACATTGTTAATGTTGGATTGATTGCAATTGTCTCCAAAGGTTAATGCCAAAGCGTATTTATCAAGCATTGCTACATTATGCATTACAAGCTTGATACTTTTGTATTTTGGATATAAATAGCAAAATGGTGTATTAAATAACAAGTATAGTAGTTATTTATGCTAATAAGATAAAAAAAATTGTAAAAATCAAAATAAATTGATTACTTATCGCTCCGATGGTCGCTCTTATCATCATTTTTGGCAAAAATAAAATTAATTATAAAATAAGCTTTATGTGATTTTATTATGTTTTTCAGTAGATTAATGGAATTAAAATAATCAATAGCCACTATTTCTTTTATAATCGCGATTCAGTCTCTATATTGTTATCCAATTGAGAGTATGAATAGCAATATTTTTAATCTTGCGTAATAACTAGGACAATTTATGTGGTAATAATCAAATAAAATATTGAAAGAATAATAAAATAGTTAGGGATATAAAAAAAATTGCTCGATGAAATACATTGGGTATAGATTTGAATACTGGAGATTGATATGCGATTGTCACTTAAGACTTCCCTGAGTGGGTTAATTCTATTTTTATGGTTGTTATTAAGTTCAACCGCAATTGCATGGCAAAAAAAAAATCTATTCCATCACGATATTACACACTAATGATCATCATGGTCATTTTTGGCATAACAAAAACGGAGAATATGGTTTAGCGGCGCAAAAAACATTAGTTGCAAAAATTCGTCATGATGCGGCAAAAAGAGGGGGAATTGTTTTACTGCTTTCTGGTGGTGATATTAATACTGGTGTGCCTGAATCCGACTTGCAAGATGCTGAACCAGATATTAAAGGCATGAATATGATTGGTTATGATGCAATGGTACTTGGTAATCATGAATTTGATAAGCCGTTAACGATTTTACGCAAGCAACAGCAATGGGCAACTTTTCCTTTTTTGTCAGCTAATATTTATCAAACCAGTACCGGACAGAGATTATTCAAACCCTATCAAATTTTTAATCAACAGGGCATCAAGATTGCCGTTATTGGTTTAACTACCGACGATACTGTTAAGTTAGCTAACCCAAGGGTAATTTCCGATATAGAATTTCGTTCGCCTGTCAATGAGGCGAAAATGGTGATCCAATCTCTACGTGCTAATGAAAAGCCTGATATCATTATTGCTGCTACCCATATGGGGCATTATAACAATGGCGAACATGGTTCTAATGCGCCTGGCGATGTTAAAATGGCGCGAAGTTTACCAACAGGCTATCTGGATATGATAGTGGGCGGTCATTCACAAGATCCAGTTTGTATGTCCGTTAACCGGAAAAATTATAAACAAGTAGATTATGTGCCTGGGACATTATGTAGACCAGATCGCCAAAATGGGACTTGGATTGTGCAGGCTCATGAGTGGGGTAAATATGTCGGGCGGGCTGATTTTGAATTTAAAAATGGCGAATTTATGTTAAAACGCTATCGACTTATACCTATCAATTTAAAGAAAAAACGACTTAACCAAGATGGTTCGACAGAGTTAACTTTTTATACGCAAGAAATTCCGCCTGATGTTGATATGGTGAAATTACTCTCGCCTTTTCAAGCAAAAGGTCGTCAACAATTAGATATCCATTTGGGTTTTGTTGATGGAAGATTACAAGGTGATCGCAACAAGGTTCGTTTTGGCCAAACTAATTTAGCGCGTCTCATCTTAGCGTCGCAAGTGGAACGTGTAAATGCCGATTTTGCCATTATGAGCAGTGGCATGATCCGTAATTCTATTGATCGAGGTCAGATCAGTTATCGACAAGTACTTAAGGTTTTACCGTTTGCTAATCACATAGCCTATGTTGATTTTAATGCTCAGGAAGTGAAAAACTATTTAGCAGCCGTCGCTAGTATGACGTCAGGTTCGGGGGCTTATGCCCAATTCTATAATATCAGTTTAATTCGTCATAAAGATGGTACAATTACAGATATTAAAATAGCCGGTCAACCATTAGATGATAAAAAGCATTATCGTATGGCAACATTAGATTTTATTGCTTTTGGTGGTGATGGTTACCCGAAAATCAATCATCATCCAAATTATGTTAATACAGGATTAGTGGATGCTGAGGTATTAAAGAATTTTATTGAAAAACATGCACCATTAAAAGTTATTGATTATGCGCCTAGCAGAGAAATTATTAGTCATTAAATAAAGCGGAATTATTTATCACTTTTTTATATTGGCAAATATTGCATTTAATAAATTAGCCAAGTCGTTAGGATCAAGTTCTATATCTAGCCCTCTTTTTCCGCCTGAAATATAGATAGTTGCAAATTGCTTGGCTTGTTCATCAATAATTGTTGGTAGACATTTTTTTTGCCCTAATGGGCTTATTCCGCCTAATAAATAGCCCGTTGTTTTTTGGGCGATTTGCGGATCGGCCATTTCTGCTTTTTTTGCGTTAAATGTGCTGGCAACCTGTTTCAAATTAAGTTGTCCTGATACTGGTGTGATAGCAACCACCAGATGTTTGCTATCTCCATTTAACACCACCAGCAACGTTTTAAATACTTGTCTGGCATCAAGCCCCAATTTTTCTACTGCCTCTTGGCCAAAGTGATATATATGTGCATCATGCTTATAGCTATGTAGCACATATTTGATTTTGTTTTTTTCTAATAAATTAATAGCGGGAGTCATACAAAACCTTATTTTATATAATGTTATAGTGAACAGTTCAATAGACACTTTATTATTTTGCTTGGCAATATTGTTTAAATAAAAATGGGATTGAATTAGTCGATTTGCTGTTTAAATAAGCTAGCAAGATTATTGTCGCCGTATAAATGTAAGGCGCCAACGGCCACGACATAATGACCCGCTGACAATTTTTTTAACTTTTGACACCATAATAAATTACGTTCTTGCATCAATAACTGATAAACATCATCACGAAAAGTTCTTGGTAATTTTAAATCAACCTCAGGTTTAAAGTTCATCCACCAACTTAACATTATTTGTAAAGAACGGGCGTTGGAGTGCCAATAAGTCAAAGTATCTTCCAATAAAGACTGCCCATTGTTAGGTAAATTCATGAGTAGCTCGATTTGAGAGGTGGCGCCTTCTAGTTCAATGATCGGTTTTTGCTGTTGCCTGGCAGCTAGCAGTAGTTGATAATCTATCCCGTATTGAGGAAGTAATCCTAAATTTTGTGCTTGATTGGCTTGTAAGATCAAAGCAATTTGCCAGGCAGCAAGCCTATCTAATTGCTCAACGTATAGTTTAATTTCTTGGCAATAATATTTAAATTTCAGGTAAAGTGTGGGTGAAAGTCGCTGTTTGACCGGTGGATAAGGGATGACGGGATTGTTAGTCAAGGGAGGCACTGTGTCGGTAATATCAGCTTCAACAATTAAAGCGTCGCACTGATTGAGTTTGTTTATAAGAATTTGAGGTAGCGGAAACATATTTTTGCTGGCCATATGAATACTGCCAATGAGATGCAGGTGAATATTTCCAGCCAAGCTAATATCATAAGCAGGATATGGATAATGTTTAGTCTTATTGGCAATCAAATATTTTTTTAGCCTAGATAATATAGGCGCTACCATTCTTCACTTCCCCTTAACGCAAAAATTCCTCATTGCCAGTTTAATAGGTTAGCTGTTTTTAATCATCGAGTACAAGACTTTCTATGGTTTGGTAAAAAAAGGTAACTGATTTTTAGTCACCATTTTGTTATCCGCCAATGATAATTTATTGCTTAGGTTTAAAACGTAATAAACGATTTGCATTACTAACGACAGTAATTGATGACAAGGCCATAGCAACACTGGCAATAACCGGATTAAGTAAGGTTCCAGTAAATGGATAAAACAGACCTGCTGCGATTGGTATGCCTAGCGCGTTATAAATAAAGGCACCAACCAGATTTTGTTTCATATTACGCAGCGTTCCTTGGGCAATTTGCACAGTATCAGCAACACTATGTAAGTTATGATTGATTAAAGTAATAGCGGCTGTTTCAATTGCAATATCGCTACCACTTCCCATGGCAATACCAACATTAGCCTGGGCTAAAGCAGGGGCGTCATTTATGCCATCCCCAATCATGGCAACTTTATGACCAATTTTTTGCAGTTGAGCGATGACAGCAGCTTTTTCATCAGGTAAGACACCGGCAATCACCTGGTCGATTCCCAATTCTTTGGCAATCGCACTGGCAGTAATTGGATTATCACCGGTCAACATAATCAATTGATATTTTTGCTTATGTAATCGCTGTAGCGCATTAATGGCAGTTTCTCTTAGTGGATCGCGAATAGAAAATAGGGCCGCTAATTGATTATCAACCGCCAGTAAGACGGGCGTGATCCCTTTGTTAGCCTGTTTAGCAATTAATTGCTCGACTTGTTGGCTGTTAATCGAATATTGTGACATCAGGGCTTGAGTACCTAACAAAATCGTTTTATTGTCGATTTCTCCTTTTACTCCGGCGCCGGCTAAAGTCCGGAACTGATTTACCTCTGGTAGCGATAACCCGACGCTCTGCGCTAAAATCGCATTGGCTAATGGATGATTAGCACCTTTTTCCAGTGCGCCTGCAATGGTTAGTACTTGGGATTGCTCAAATTGATTAAAAGTATGAATTTCTATAACTTCAGGTTTGCCCATCGTCAAGGTTCCGGTTTTATCGAAAACCAGGGTATCTAGGTTGCTAGCTTGTTGTAAAGCTTCAGCATCGCGTATCAAAGCACCGTATTCCGCGGCACGTGCGACGCCAGCAATAATTGACATTGGTGTTGCCAGACCCAGCGCACAAGGGCAAGCGATTATGAGTACA
The DNA here is from genome assembly GCF_020268605.1 of Arsenophonus apicola. Lineage (NCBI taxonomy): Bacteria > Pseudomonadati > Pseudomonadota > Gammaproteobacteria > Enterobacterales > Morganellaceae > Arsenophonus > Arsenophonus apicola. The sequence goes on along the minus strand of NZ_CP084222.1, from coordinate 2,623,686 downwards.
CTGGTGGTAACAATTAATGCATAACTGATTTGTGGTGATGGACCAAAGAAATACCAGATAGCCCCGGCAGTTAAGGCTATTATGATCACGCCAGGGACGAAAATAGCGGCAATTTTATCGGCCAATTGTCCTATTGCTGGCTTGCTGCTTTGAGCTTGGCGCACTAATTTAATGATACGCGCTAAGGTCGTATGTTGACCGACTGCCGAGACGCATAATAATGCGGTACCATCTTGTACCACCGTTCCTGCATGTACTTTTTCACCTACGGTCTTATATTGTGCAACAGCTTCGCCAGTTAACATTGATTCATCTAGCCAAATTTCACCATAAGTCAACTCACCGTCAACAGGAATACGATCACCGCTAGTCAGACGTAATAGCATACCTTGTTCAACTTGAGACAGTGGCACTCTATTTTCACCCTTTTCACTAATAACCAGAGCAGTGGGTGGTGTGAGATCAAGTAATCGCCTTAAGGCGTTTGATGAACGTTGACGTGCCCCTTGTTCTAATGCATGTCCAAGATTAATTAAGCCAATAATCATTAGACTAGCTTCATAGTAAAGATGACGGGCTGGGATAGGAAATTTATCTGGCCACAAATTAACGCTAATTGAATATAGCCAGGCGGTGCTTGTTCCCAGGGCAACGAGAGTATCCATTGTGGCACTGCCATTGATTAGACTTCTCCAGGCGTTGTAATAAAAATGACCACCAGTTAAAATCATAATAATCAGAGTTAGCAGACCAATAAGCAGCCAGCTATACTGATTTTTTTCATTTAACATCATATTGTTGCCAATCATGCCCCAAATCATCAAGGCAATACCAACTAGTAGCGCTAAAGCTGCTTGCCAACGAAATTTGCGTATAGAGTCCTTAGTGAACTGTTGTTGTTTTTCTCGATGTTCCATTTCATTATCAATGACTTCGGCATCGTAACCGGCTTTTTGTACCGCTTGAATTAATGCCTGATGTTGAGCTTGTCCAGTGATCAAGGCACTGCGTTCGGCTAAATTAACCTGAGCATTTTGTACACCTGGCGTACTAAGTAACGCTTTTTGTACTTTGTTAACGCAACTGGCGCAACTCATACCATTAATGAGTAATTGTATCGTATCACTATCAATATTCGGTTTCTCAAGCTGATTCGCTGCAGTTTGCTTACTAGCGGTTTGGGCTATCTCAGGCGAAGATATGGCTGATTGTTGGTGAATTGAAGGGGCGATTTTGGTTTCCAATGTCGCTTGGTAGCCAATCGCCTTAATTGCAGCCATTAGCGTTGCTGGATCGGCGGTACCAAAAATTTGGGCTGTTTGAGTAGTCACTATTGCGGCGCTAACACCGCTGATATTTTCCAGTATTTTTTGTGTTTTATTGACACAATTGCGGCAATTAAGCCCTGTAAGTTGTAGTTTGATGTCAGGCTGTGTCGCTACTTTGCCTTGGTAACCGGCTTGTTCAATGGTTTTGATAATGTCTTGTACGGAGGCAGAACCGGTGATTTTGGCATAATTAAGTGTAACGGCAACTTGTTGTATGTCTGGCCGTGCTTTCAGCGCTGTTGTTAGCTTGTTAATACAATGGGAGCAAGTCAGTCCTTGTAGCGCTAGAATGGTAATATTAGGCATAATTGACTCTCCTAATGCATACAATAAATTAATTGGTATAATGCTAATTACTTCCTAACATTATGGCTGAAATAACCTGGAATATTATAAAGGTTAAACCTTCTAGTAAGGGTAAGGTCAAGGTGAAATGATGAATATTACTCAAGTCGCAGAGAAAACGGGATTAAGTGCCAAAACAATTCGCTTTTATGAAGAAAAGTCATTAATTACTCCACCTATGAGAAGTGAAAATGGCTATCGTCATTATCAACCACCTCATTTGGATGAATTAACCTTATTAAAGCAGGCTAGGGAGGTTGGATTTACGTTAAAAGAGTGTCGGCAATTACTTGAACTTTTCCGTAACCCACGTCGCCATAGTGCGGATATAAAAGCGGCGACGTTAAATAAAATTAGTGAAATTGAAAAAAACATTACCGCTCTTAATGTCATGCGAGATAGCTTACTTACATTGGTTGCATCGTGTCCAGGGGACAACAATGCAAAATGCCCGATTATTGATCATCTAGTTGGTCATCATGTTGATTAGACCAAACTGGTTTGACTTTTAGTGTAATACCATCGACAGCGATCACTTCGACTTCACTATTAGCTGATAATTGCTCAGAACAATAAACACGCCAACTACCATCAGCCAGCCGTATTCTGCTATAGCCATTATTAGTATCTGAGATTAAACGTGCTTTTGTGCCAATTAATTGATGTTGCTTTTGGTTAGGTTCATCGGGCAATGATTTGTTACGTATGCTAAGCCATTTGCGCCAACCCAATACAGAAAGAATGATCATAATGGCAAATAATAGACCTTGCCAATCCCAACTCATCTCAGGTATAAGCCAGGTTATAAACGCCGTGATAACAGCGGCAACGCCAGACCAGAGTAGATAACCGCCGGCACCGAGTAGTTCAGCAACCAGCAGTAATCCACCTAAGCAGAGCCAAAACCAGGCCGGTTGCGCAATTATTTGCTCAGGCATCGTTTAACACCTCTATTTATGTTTGATTACTTTTTTGGCTATAGCGTTTTTTGTTTTCTTGAAATAGTTCACTAATGCCGCCAATAGCGCCCATTAAATTACTTGCTTCAAGTGGCATCATAATCACTTTGCTATTTTCCGCTTTACCAATATTGGTTAATGCTTCGGTATATTTTTGTGCGATAAAATAGTTTATTGCCTGCATGTCACCATTGGCAATGGCGTTAGAGACCATTTGGGTTGCTTTGGCTTCGGCTTCTGCGGCGCGCTCTCGTGCTTCAGCATGTAGAAATGCTGATTGACGTTCACCTTCAGCTTTTAAAATTTGTGACTGTTTTTCACCTTCTGCCTTGAGTATCGCTGCCTGGCGTACCCCTTCGGCTTCAAGAATATCGGCGCGCTTGGTTCTTTCGGCTTTCATTTGGGCATTCATGGCATTAATTAATTCTTTCGGCGGCCGAACATCACGGATTTCTATCCGAGTAATTTTTAGTCCCCAGGTATTAGTTGCTTCATCAACAATATGTAATAAACGACTATTGATGACATCCCGTTGAGACAAAATTTCATCGAGTTCCATGGCACCTAATACCGTACGAATATTGGTCATGGTGAGATTAATCACTGATAATTCAAGGTTATTTACTTCGTATGCGGCACGAACAGGATCAACGACTTGAATAAAACAGACGGCATCAATCGTGACATTGGCATTATCTTTAGAAATGACTTCTTGCGATGGAATGTCGAAAACACGTTCCATCATATTGATTTTTCGTCCAATTTTATCCATAAATGGGACAATGAAATGTAATCCCGGTAGTAGAGTACGGGTATAGCGGCCAAAACGTTCAACCGTCCATTGAAAACCTTGTGGTACGGTTTTGACACAAGTTAAGACAATGACAATAGCGACAAAAATAATGATAGGTATGGCACCAAAAGAAAATAAGTCCATCGCGTTTTTCCTGCTTGATGTTAATAAAGTAGTGAGTAAATCTGATGACGGTAGCGATTTGTTAAAGGATCACTAGGCCCTAAGGCAGATAAAATATCCATCATCGTTTTTTTCACCGAAACATTTCCTGCCGATAAATCTTTCTTAAGAAATGTTAGCAAAATTTCTAATGCTTCTTCATTTCTATTAACTTCATGTAGTTTAAGTGTTAACTGTATAGCTAATTCCGTGTTTTCAGGCTGTTGAGCGAATGTCTCTTGTAATTGCTGAATTTCCGGTGTATCTGCTGCTTTTTTTTGTAGTTCAATTTGCGCTAATAAACCTTGATAACGGCTATCTTGATCTTGAATAGCAACGGTGTTCAAAATTTTCTGGCTTTCATCTAATTGGTTGAGGCTAATCAATGCTTCTGCATAGGTTAGGCTAATATCACTATTATTAGGTGCTAGTTGATGGGCTTCTTTTAACAATGGCAAAGCTTCCGCGGTTTTTCCAGCGGCCATTAACTCAATTGCTTGAGCAGTTTTTAATTCTTCTGGCGTCGGCAGGACATGCGTTAACATATCGCGGATAAATTCTTCAGATTGAGGTCCTTGAAAACCATCAATCGGTTGGCCTTGTTGTAATAAATAAACGGTTGGAATTGCTCTTAATCCGAATTGAGCGGCAACCATTTGCTCTGTATCACAGTTGACCTTGGCCAGGGTGAATTGGCCTGCGTACTCAGCCGCTAATTTATCCAGTGTGGCACCAAGTGCTTGGCAATGCGGACTTTGTGGTGACCAAAAATAGAAAACAACCGGTTGCATCATTGATTGTTCGATGACTTGTTGTAGATTAGATTCATTTACGTCGATGGCATAAGCAGTTGCAAGCATGATGGTTCTCTTAAATTGTGTTCTGTGAACCCTATAAAATAAGATCAAAATTGGTTATTTCAAGGGGGAAAAGGGATTTGTTACGTTAAAAATTTATCCATCAATCGATCAGGTAAAAGACGTTTCATAAAGGCAATAGCGTAAGTTAATAGTGTCACTGGATAGCGAATTTTTGGTTTAGGGCTCTCTAATGCATGGAGTAGTCGTTTGACAACGTGTTCTGGCCTTAATGCTAGCTTTGCAGCAATAGTCGGGTTTTTTACTGGACTATCTTTGTTGGTTTGCTCGACGTTATCAGTAAAACGCGTCTCAATTGGCCCAGGTTCGATAATACAAACTTGTACTCCTGACCCTTTTAATTCAAGCCGAAGTGCATCTGACCAAGCCTCTAAAGCATGTTTACTTGCTGCATAGGCACCACGACCAGGAGAAGAGACAATCCCTAATACCGAACTAGTCTGAATAATACGTCCTTCACCATGAGCAAGCATCGCTGGTAACAATAAAGTGGTAAGCTGATGGATACTAAAAAAATTAGTAGAAAACTGCTGTTCAAGTTGTTGTCGACTAATGGTATTAAGTGAGCCATAGACCCCATAACCGGCATTGTTAAATAAGGCATATAATCGGCCATTAGTTAATTCGATAACTTGTTGAGCGGCATGTTTTACACTTTCTACATTATCCATATCGATTTTGATTGGTTCAAAGCCTAGTGTTTTCATAGCGATTAAATCCGCTTCTTTCCGACAACCCGCTAATATTCGATGCCTTTGCTTAGCAAAATTTTGGCCGCGCATAATCCAATACCACTTGAAGTTCCAGTAATAAAAATCACTCTTTTCATGGTTCTCGATCCCAATAAAATTATTATGCTAGCTATTAGTATTGATTCTTAATGCCAACAGATAAAGCGCTAAATAAGTAAAATAAGAATGTTTTTAATTACAATTTGTAATTTTGAGCGACTCGTTGTACTGGCGGTTTCATTAATAGTGTTAACAATAAAATGATGAAAACAGGAAGCGCAATAATTAAAAATGTAGGGGTAAAACTGGCTGTATAATCCTTTATTATTCCGCCGAAAAAGGGGGCAAAACAGGCGCAAGTAGAGAGTAAATTCATAACAGAAAAAAGTTCTAGGTATGGGCCTCGGCCAAAATAATTAGCGAGTAAAACACTTGAGGCTAGAAAGGTCATGCCATAACCGATCCCAATACCCAGAGTAAATAAAATTAGCCATAGCCAAGTTGTCGCCATACTGAGGGCAATAAGCCCACAGATAATAATTATTAGGCTGATTATTAATAATTTTTTTGGTTCTAGCTGCTCACCAACTGCGCCGCCAGCCAGGCGCGAGAAAGCATTGATAAAAGCCATTACACTTAAAGAGCCTGCGGCAATTGTTTCGCTAAAACCTTGTTCTATGATGTGGGCAACGGCAAAGCTATTAACGGTAATACCACACCAAAGGAAGGCGGTATAGCTAGCGGCTATGATATAAAATTGCCAGGTGCGTAAAGCTCCACTGGTAGACCATATTTCTTTGGTTTTGTAGATTGTTTCTGATGAGTGTTGTGTCAACTTGTTAGCGATCGCTTTGGCATGTGAAATTTCACGCTGGCCTTCGCGTAAAGTTAATAGTGTGATAAAGACAATAATGGCCAAACAAAGCGCTGAAATAACCCAGTGGATGCGCCATGAACCCCAGACACGTGTTGCCAGAAAATAGATCCAAGGGCCGACCACACCGCCTAAACCACCAATGGTAAAGTAGAAGCCAAAAGCGAGCGATTGCTTTTCAAACAATCGAGAAATAACATAAGTACCGGGTACCGTTGCTAAAAATGTAAAGCCAATACCTAACAGAGCAGTACCGGAAAAATAATCAAATAAACTGGTTATAGAATAGAGGTAATAAAAGCCAAGGGTAAAAATAGCAAGGCCAAATAATAGTGTCATTCTAAGCCCGAGCCCACGGATCATTAAGGTTGGCAGATAGCTTGATAAACCACAGGTTAATCCTAAAATCGTGAATCCCAGTCCTGCTTCTGCCCAGTTCCAATTGAATTCATTGATAATGCTAGGTAGCACGACGCCAAGTGAAGTAAAAGTGGTTGCTGTTGATAAGAAATAAATTAATCCCAATAAAAGTAACATATACCATGGATAAACAGGACCAAACATTTGTTGTTGTGCAGGCATTATGACTCCAAAGCAGACAACTATCGCATGAAAACAGTAAGCTTAACAATATACTGGTTTATTCAATATGCTAGTTGTTTTATTTACACTTATTATGTCGTGGAAAATGCATTAATTTTGTGTTTAGCCATGCAATACTATCCTTATATTCATTAGGAAGTAAGGGTTGTATTGTATTTAGTGAGTTATTTATCGCTTGCCAGTTATTACTACACAAATTTAGATGACCTACTTTACGCCCAGGACGAACATCTTTTTCATACCAATGTAGATGAACTAAAGGTAATGACAACCATGCAGGATTTAATACTGTACCTATCAAATTAATCATAACTGACGTAGTTTCTATGTTAGGAGTAGGTATTGGCAGATTTGAAATGGCTCGCAGGTGGAGTTCAAATTGACTAATAGACGCGCCATTTTGCGTCCAATGACCACTATTATGAACTCGTGGCGCTAATTCGTTAATGAGTAGTTTATCATTTAAAATAAAACATTCCATTGCCATCACACCCACATAATTTAATCTTGTCATAATGGTCGACAGCATCAATTCTGCTTCAGTTTGCAATTTTTTATCGGGCTGAGGCAAAGCAATACTGGCTCGTAGCATGCCCTCTTGATGCAGATTGTATGTTAGCGGGTAAAAGACACATTGGCCATGTATATTACGTGCAGCAACAAGTGAAACTTCGCCTGAAAAGGGAATAGCTTTTTCAACAATCGCCTGGCCATAAATTTCAGCGGGCAGTAGTGATAGATTGTCAGGTGTGATACGCCATTGCCCACGGCCGTCATAACCACCAGTACGACATTTAACAATAACAAAATCGCCTAGCTTAGCAAATAATTGTGGCCATTGTGTTTGATTGCTAAGAAGCTGCCAGGGAGCTGTCGTTAACGATAAAGAATCTAATAGTTTTTTTTGTGGCAATCGATCGGCCAGTTGCGGGAAGATATCGCGATTAATAAAGCTAGGCTGGCGAGCTAATTCACATGTAAGCGGCGTTTCTGGCCAGCGTTCAATTTCGGCTGTTATGATGCTGTCTTGATAAGGAATAGTCTCTAATTTATCATCGATACCGATAGGAAAGACGCTAATACCTAACGGCTCTCCCGCTTGACGCAACATGCGGCCTAACTGGCCATTACCAAGGACGCAAATCGGTTTCATTCCCCCTCCCGTGGATCGGGATGGCTTAAGACATCATTAGTTTGTTTTAAACGCCAGATTGATAAACGCTCATAAAGCTCGCTATCTGTGCCAGCTAGGAATTGAGCTGCCAATAATGCCGCATTCGCTGCCCCCGCTTTACCTATTGCAAAAGTAGCCACCGGAATTCCCTTTGGCATTTGCACAATGGAATAAAGGCTATCAATACCATTTAGCGTCGCTGTTACCACCGGGACGCCAAAAACAGGAACCAACGTTTTGGCTGCTAACATACCGGGTAAATGTGCGGCCCCGCCAGCACCAGCAATGATAACCTGAAATCCTTTTTCTTTTGCTTCTGCAGCGAATGTGAAGAGTTTATCAGGTGTGCGATGAGCAGAAACAATTTCTACGTGATGAGGTAGTGTGAGTTCACAGAGTATATCGGCAGCATATTTCATCGTGCTCCAGTCGCTTTTGGAACCCATTACGATGGCAATTTTGGGATTAGAATGTGACGATTTTTGTGCATCAAATTGAGCGCTCATTAATTTGTTGCTCCTGCTTTAAGTCATTTATTGATGGCAAATTAAGTGAGATCATATCATGGCTAATAAATAAGGAAAACGTTTGCCTAGTTTTTTCATCGCAGGATTAAGCTGAGATGGGAAATGTTAATAAAAAGGGAAATGAAGCAACTCGATGGTTTTAGGCGTTATTTTGATTACCGAGCCATTTTGATCCCAGGCACCCAACACTGCTCGGTGTAATATTTTACCATTAACATTAATTTCATGGATCGCAGGTCGATGCGTATGACCGTGGATCATCCAATCGACTTGATATTTACGAAATTTTTCAATTACCGCTTGTTCATTGACATCTGTAATATATTCTGGCTTAAGTCGAGTGGCAGATTGGCTATTCTTACGCATTCTTTCAGCGATACGGTGGCGGGTAGATAAGGGAAGCGCTAGAAATAGCCGTTGCAACCAGCGATTATGTACTCGTTTTCTATAACGCTGATAGGAAATATCATCAGTACAAAGTGTATCACCGTGTAAAATGAGGATATTATGGCCATGTAGCGTTAACACTTTCTCTGCTGGTAGTAAGGTCATGCCACTTTCTTTGGCGAACTTTTTCCCCAGTAAAAAATCACGATTACCATGAATAAAGTAGCAAGGGACGCCTTTACTTTGCAATTCCTTGAGTTCGTGCGCTATTGCTTCGTGTAGTAGACTGGGATCATCATCACCAATCCAATAATCAAAAAAATCACCTAAAATATATAAAGCTTTAGCTTGACTCGCTTGTTCGCGTAAGAAATTCAGAAAACCGGCAGTAATAGCCGGTTCTTTTTCACTTAAATGCAAGTCAGCAATAAATAAGATTGCCATAGTTTAATTATTCGTTAACTGTTACGCGTTCAATAATAACATCTTCAATGGGTACATCTTGATGTAAGCCACTACGACCTGTTTTTACTTCTTTAATTTTATTAACAATATCCATTCCGTCAACTACCTCGCCAAAGACACAGTAACCCCAACCATCATGTTGTTCTGAACGGAAATTTAGAAAGTCGTTGTCGACAACATTAATAAAGAATTGTGCTGTTGCTGAATGCGGATCATTGGTTCTGGCCATCGCGAGCGTGCCACGTTTATTTTTTAATTCGTTATTCGCTTCATTTTTAATAGGATCCTTAGTCGTTTTTTGCTGCATTCCAGGTTCAAAACCGCCACCTTGGATCATAAATCCATTAATAACGCGATGAAAAATCGTATTATCGTAAAATCCATCACGACAATAGTCTAAAAAATTTTTTACCGTTATTGGCGATTTTTCATCAAAAGTTTTAATGACAATATCGCCAAAAATAGTGTGAAAAGTTACCATAATCACTATCCTGATAAATTGTTATATATAATGTAAAAATCAAAAAGTAAAGTAATCACAATTTAAAGTAGATCAACTATTTTATACCATATTAGGCTGATTACGTCAGTATTTGTGGAATATTGAATAATTTCCTTGCGCCCCATAGTTGCTTAACTCAGAATATAGGGCGCCAATAGCCGTGTTTATTGGTAGCAATGGCATCTTGTATCGCCTTGTAATCAAAGTAAACCATTTACTGCATGTAGCGCTGATGATGGAAAAAGTCCCAATGTTGAAAATTTATAATACACTAAGTCGTCAAAAAGAAGAGTTTAGACCGATTACGCCAGGCAAAATTGGTATGTATGTGTGTGGTGTTACTATTTATGATTTATGTCATATCGGCCATGGCAGAACCTTTGTTGCTTTTGATGTGATTAGCCGTTATTTACGTTATCTAGGTTATGATTTGACCTATGTACGTAATATCACTGATGTGGATGATAAGATTATCAAACGGGCCGCAGAAAATAATGAGACATGTGACGCTTTAACATCACGCATGTTGGTTGAAATGTATAAAGATTTTGATGCCTTAAATATTTTGCGGCCCGATTTTGAACCAAGTGCAACGCACCATATTAAAGAAATTATTGCTTTGACCGAGCGACTACTTAAACGCGGCCATGCTTATATTGCTGATAACGGTGATGTCATGTTCGCTATTAATAGCGATCCAGATTACGGCCTGTTATCCCGCCAAGATCTTGAGCAATTACAAGCAGGAGCGCGTGTTGAAGTCGCTGATGCCAAGCGTAACCCATTGGATTTTGTATTATGGAAAATGTCCAAACCCAATGAGCCAAGTTGGTCTTCTCCCTGGGGTGATGGGCGACCAGGTTGGCATATTGAATGCTCTGCCATGAATGGTAAACAACTGGGTGAACATTTTGATATTCATGGCGGAGGGGCAGATTTGATGTTTCCTCATCATGAAAATGAAATAGCGCAATCAACCTGTGCTCATGATGGGCCATATGTAAACTATTGGATGCATACTGGAATGGTTATGGTTGATCGGGAGAAAATGTCAAAATCATTGAATAATTTCTTTACCATCCGTGATGTATTGGCGCATTATGATGCCGAAACGGTGCGTTATTTCTTATTATCAGGACACTATCGTAGTCAATTAAATTATACCGAAGAAAATTTAAAGCAAGCTCGCACATCACTTGAGCGTCTTTATACCGCTTTACGCGATACCGATTCTAATAATACAAAATCTGCTGATAATGAAATATTTAAGCAGCGTTTTATGGCAGCCATGAACGATGATTTTAATACGCCAGAGGCCTATTCTGTGCTATTTGATTTGGCAAGAGAAATTAACCGATTGAAAGTCGATGATATGGTAATGGCGAATGGATTAGCCGTACAATTACGTCAATTAGCAAATATATTAGGGTTGTTAACGCAAAATCCTGAACAATTCTTACAAAGTCGCGCACAAGTTTCTCACAGTGCTGAAATAGAAAAAATTGAGGCATTAATTAAGCAACGTAATGATGCTCGCAAAAACAAACTCTGGGCACAAGCTGATTCAGCGCGCGATGAACTGACGAGAATGGGCATTATATTAGAAGATAGCGCGCAAGGAACTGTATGGCGTCGTAAGTAACTAGCGCATTTGTATTTATTATTCAATAGATAATCATACTATTATTAATTTAAACTGTAATTAACAATTGATGGATAATAATGTTGCTATTTTTTGATGCTTAACATGATAAAAATAATGGTTCTAATATCTGCTTTTTACATTGTTAATAATTAGAGCAATAAGTTTTTATCTGTTTTATCGTGAAATTAAAACCACCATCGAAATAGGTGGTTAAGTATATTAATGAGATTTAATTACTTTAAAGCAATGTAGCAATATTTATTACTTTCTTGATATTTTATAATAAAAAACAGAGCTAAATATTGCTTAATATAGGTACATTTGATCTACCTTACCACCACATTTTTTAGGGGTGGAATAAAGCCATAATCAAACTGTTTGACGACAAAAGTTCTATTTCCGACAATTTTAATTTGAACAGTCGGCGCTTCGGTACCACCTACACGAAATTTGTCACCACGACCAGGAACATTATCAATAAATGAAGTGACAAGACCATTAGGCATAACATAATGTGAGTAAGTTTGAAATGGTTGGGAAGATGGGTTACCTAACACTAAACCAGAGCCGTTAAGGGGTATGTAGGGGCCAAATAATGAATCGCTAACAAAACCATAAACACCATCCGGGCCTTTCAAACCATCGGCATAGGTGTATTGATGACTAATTGTAAAAAGATAATATTTTCCATCTTTAAACACAAAATGTGGGCGCTCAGTTTGATCATTCACACCCACAGCAGTAATTAACGGAGGAAGTATTTCCCAATTATTTCCCGCGCTGTCTTTTGCAGCCGCAAACCCAATGCAACCAACCTGATACTTAGCACCACCCACATCCTGAAAACCTGGTGGCACATCGCCCATATCATCGCTAGAAATAATGTGAGAGCCTCTGTCGCCAGCAACATTACCTTCAAAGACCATATATAGATTGCCATCATTGGGATCGATAAAAGGACAGGGGTCGCGGAAATTCCAATACTCATTTTGTTCTTCTGTCTGGTAATAAACACCATCGGCAGAGAAAAGCGAAATAACCTTGTCAAAGCCACTTAGTTTTACACTATTTTTGTCAGTTTGCACTTTACCACTCACTTTCGCAATAGTGGCGCCAGGGGTGACACAAGTATAATAAAGATCAATATCCCCGTTTTCGTCTAGTAAAATAGGAGTACCAGCCCATTCACGCTCTGTTGGTGAAACACCATCGTTCATTACTCGTCCACCGTATTGCCAACTCTTGCTATCTTTGGCATACCAAAAGCACATGCGAGCTCGACCATGTCGATCATTCCAGTCTTTTACAATATCGTAATTACCATTTTTGTCTTTAAATCGGTCGGGTTGTTTGACTGCCGTAAGAGAAAAATAATCGACCAACCATTAACTGAAACAACATTGCCGTCAAGATCTCGTAATGGCATGGTATCCCAGATAAACAACTTTTCACTCATAACGGGAAAGTCAATACTAACCTTGGGTTGCGTTGTAGTGGGATCATCGAAATGAACCTTAAGTGCCTCAGCTCGAGTCCAACAACTAGTAATAACCCTGTCTCTTAATATGTCCATAATTTAAGTTAATCTCCTTTCTTTATAGGAGTCTTTAATTTAACAATAAAGAAATAAATATTTAACGTTAAAAAAATCTGTCGTCAACCACACAACAAGAAGGGATAAAAACGCCCGTTTATTGCTTAAAGGAAGAAAAGTGAGTAGTGATGTAGGTAGTGGTAAATATTTTGAAATATCAAATAATCAACAAAAAATAACAAAAAATAGATGGTTCTTGTTAACTAACCTTGGTATAACGAACTGATGTTCCATTTTTCAATGGATATTGGTTTGAATAATGTTAATACTGAAGTAAAAGGTAGGGAGTTATAAAGAAAACAGATCATTTTACCTCTATATAAATTATTCAATCTTAAGTTTTAGGAGGTGTATATGATGCGTTGCCCAGTTCGTAAAAATAACGCTCATACTAGAACGAGCCGTTACTTAACTAACAAAACGAAGGAATCTTATTATCAATGTCAAAACATAAGATGTTCTTGTACCTTTAAAACATTAGAAAGTTTAGCCAGAATAATTTCTGCTCCAGAGACAGAAGAGAATATTACTATTGTTACCTAATAAGAATAAAATTATAAAATATTCATTTATTAGCTTAATAAAGCAGCAAGTTATCATTTAAAAACGAGTGAAAATTGAGCAAAAATTTAGCCCCGTTACTAGGGGCATTGTTAGATGTTTTTTATAATTGATGATTACTCTTTAACTATGACGCAGTTATTAGCTAAAGTGACAATATTATTTTTGCTAATTTTACAGCGTTTGCGGGTTTCAACTTCACCATCAACTTTTACCTCACCTTGGGCGATAAGCGCTTTGGCTGCGGCTCCACTTTCGACCCAACCTTGCAATTTTAATAAATCACATAATTTAATATAGGGGTGGCCCTCAAGATGAAAAATTTCCATTTTATTGCCTATTAGTTAGTATTCTGAATATCATGATATTCCTCACAAGCTTGTAAGGTATTTTGCATTAGTGTAGCCACTGTCATTGGCCCAACACCACCAGGCACAGGGGTGATCCAACTAGCACGTTGTTGTGCTTCTTGATAACAAACATCGCCAGTGACTTTGCCATTTTCAAGCCGATTAATACCCACATCCATAACAATGGCGCCAGGTTTTATCCATTCACCTGGAATAAAATTTGCTTTACCAATAGCCACGACTAGCAAATCAGCCTGCTCTACATGATGACGTAAATTAGTGGTAAAACGGTGGGCAACGGTAGTTGTACAACCGGCCAGAAGCAATTCCAGACTCATAGGACGGCCTACAATATTTGAAGCACCAACAATAACCGCATTTAAACCAAGTAAAGTAATCTGATAGCGCTCAAGTAAGGTAATAATACCGCGAGGTGTACAAGGCCGTAATCTTGGGGCACGCTGACAAAGGCGGCCTATGTTATAAGGATGAAAACCGTCAACATCTTTATCTGGATGGATATGCTCTAATATCTTGATATAGTCAATAGTCTTAGGTAGCGGTAATTGAACCAGGATCCCATCAATTGCCTTATCGTTATTAAGTTGATCAATTAATTGTAATAGTTCAGACTCGGTGGTTTTTTCCGCTAAATCATATGAGCGCGAGACAAAACCAACTGCTTCACAGGTACGACGTTTACTGTTGACGTAGATCTGTGAAGCCGGATCATTACCGACTAAAATGACTGCAAGCCCGGGAGCTCGCTTGCCTAGTGAAAGTCTCAATTTAACTTTTTCGGCAACTTCCTGTCTGATTGTTTCGGAAATCATTTTTCCATCAATAATTTTTGCTGACATTTATTTAGTTAATCCATAAAAACATTGCGATATTGCTATTTTGTCAGAAGAAAGCGATGCTGTCAGTTTTATTAGTAGCCAGAAAATGAGCAGATAGATCATTTGTCACTGAAAAGACGTTGACTCAGTGCTCAGCAACCGTATAATCCAACGACATTATTTTATTATTGGATCAGCATCTTTATATGCGCCCTTAGCTCAGCTGGATAGAGCAACGGCCTTCTAAGCCGTAGGTCACAGGTTCGAATCCTGTAGGGCGTGCCAGTTATTTCAAGGGGTTACATCAGATCTAACTTTTCAGCTTTTTTAAGTGGGACAAATTTGGGACACGATTTTTGAATTTATTGAAAGCATTGTCGATTTGTTTTGCATGTTCAGTGAGATGGTTAGGTGCTAGGTGAGCGTACCTGCGTAGCATTTCAATAGATTCCCAACTTCCCATCTCTTGTAATACGGAAAGCGGGACACCTGACTGAATTAACCAGCTAGCCCAAGTGTGTCTCAGATCGTGAAAGCGGAAATTTTCAATACCGGCTCGGTTTAGTGCGGCTCTCCAGGCAGTATTAGAATCAATACACATCTTTCTGATAGTTTTTTTTCGCGCCATCAGCTCGTTTAACTGCTTCTGTATGAACAAATACCCTTTTTTGATGATTACCTAATTGTCGCTTTAAAATACAGCAAGCAGTATCGTTTAGTGCGACGCCTATCGCTTTTCCCGCTTTACTCTCTTCAGGCTCTATCCAGGCAACTTTTCTTTGCATGTCAATTTGTGACCATTTGAGAACAGAATATGCGATTGCTCAAGCCAGATGTGTTATGGCAGAGGTATAAAAATAGAAGAAAATTGGCAGAAAAATAATTTGCATTTTGCAAAATTTAACATAATGGATGAGATTTTAGGTTAAATTGCTATGTGCCAGAATGGTAATATATAGTTTGCTACTTAAAAGAAAAGTGTGAAGCATTGCTTGAAAAGATCTTAATAGAGTTAAAAAGCAAGTTAATCAGCTTATCAAAATAGAAACAACAGAGCTAATTTAGGCGGCGATCTATTGATTTGTTGATAACTTTGATGTAGGTAATTTTTCTCGTTCAACACGACTGAAAAAACTTAATCCCGGTTGTTTAAATAGTGTCTGTGTCAAATGAAACGTTGAGTATATGCTGATGGTTAAAAGTGGCAGGGTTTAATGACTCGTCGAGATATTAAATCAATTGTGTGCAGGCAGCATATAAAATTAAATACCTGACTATGGCTAATTGTTTATTAGTCTCAGTGTTAGTGGCTATTTTATATAACCATTATGTCCAACGTAAATATCAATATAACCAGCTGGTGGATGAATTAGACAAGCAGACCGAATTTAAAAACAGCTATTTAAAAGAAATCAAATTACTACATCAATTGGATACTAAACGGAGACAGGAACTTAATCATGCGAAAGCTGAAATTACCAAGCTTGCTGACGATTTAGACAATGGTACTAAGCAGTTGTCGGTCAAAGTGTTATGTGCAAAGTCCGACAATATTATCGCCACCGCCCCAGCCTGGATGATGCAAGACTCACCCAATTGGCGGCCTGACGCTTGGCGAAATTATTTCCGTCTTAGACGTCAGCTCAAAACTTTAGAAACCCAGTATTTTGGTTAAGGGAAAGGCTGGGCGAGATTTATAAGCAAAAAATTAATCTGAAAAATGCATACTATTGTCTTTTATCGGTAGAGGTTTTTTTTACAAGGTCTGAACCACATACCTCAAATTATCTTCCTGCGTGGGATATGTTACGACAAATTTTTTGCAATTCACAGTTTTCTTTTAGCCATTGTTTTTCAGCATTATACTCTTCAGCAGTCCTCCCAACCAAATCATTTACTAAAGTGCATTCAAATTGCGCGATAGAAATTGAGCTAAATCCTAAAAGCGACGTAATAGTCAATACTTTGCATAATGATTTCATAATTGTTTCTCCGGAAGTAAATAATAATCATTTCTAGTATTTATACTTATTGATGACAATTCAATAACATTTATGTAAATACAACAAAATATCTCAAATGGAATTTTTTTAATTTTTTATATAAGTTTTTACACTAATTAGACTTAATCGGTATCAATAAATATCAATGTGGATGATGTAAGACTACTCGATAGGCGCCTGACGCTGAGCGAAATTATCTCCGTCTCAGACGTCAGCTTTAAACTTTAGAGGCGCAGTATTTGGCCTTAAGAGCTTGTTTATATGAGTTGTATTTTAATAGTTAATAATAAGTATAGAGTTAACTATAAATATTAATTATTCAAGTTTAATCATTCACTTTTAAGGGAGTCTCAAGACTGGGACAGGATATATATTGACCTCCATTCCATTTGCAGTTTAAAAATACATTGCCTTCGCTTGGTATAAATATATATTTAGGTTAAACTGTTCCATTGGCAATGGATTGAAAGCTGCATCCAAATAGAAAGGTGATAGCAAGAGTTTTGAATAATGGTTTCATTATTTATCCTTCAAATATAAAAAATGTAAACAATAAAAGCAGTAACAATATTAAAAATTATTATTAAAAATGAAATGAAATTTTTGTAAATGCAACAAAATATCAAAAAATAGATTTTTTTTAATTTTTTATATAAGTATTCAAACTAATTGGACTTAATCGATATTAATAGATATTAATGTGGGTGATGTAAGACCACCTAATTGGCGGCTGACGCTGAGTGAAATAATCGCCGTCTCAGACGTCAGCTTGAAACCTTAGAGCCGCAGTTTTTGCGTTTCGAAAAAGGGTAAAAAGAAATTTATAGATCGATAAACGAATTTGAAAAAGTAAATTTATCCATACGTATTGAATGTATTTATTTCATTTGAAGTTTGGGATGTAGATTTGTTTGATGGTGGCAGACAGTTTTCTTTGTACCATTGTGCATCAGCTTTCATTTCTTCAGCATTTCTTACTTGTAAAGTATGTACATCACATTGCCAGGGTCTATTGGTATCAGCAATAGAAAATGAGCTAAACCCAAAAAACGATATAACAATAGCTGTTTTAAGTAATGATTTCATAATTTATTCTCCAAAGATATATAAGAATGATTAATAATAGACAATAAATTTAACATTTCAATAACATAATAATAAATTATAATTTTTATTTTTAAATCAATATATTAGTGCCGTCATGCAGGGCACAAGAGCCATCCAATAGGTGTTGGTGAGGACATTTCTTCATCGATAGCAGTAAAGCTTTGAGTCAAATCATCAGGTATTACCGGAAATCAGATCAACACAATATAACAAGGTAAATTGATGGCTAACTGCCTTGAGGTCGCTAAGAAGTGGGCGGTATGGTATCTGGTAAAAAATAAATCAATTATCATCTTGCAAAATAATGTCATAGAGTTGGCCTTTAGTGTCAAATGTATAGCAGTGGCGTTTACCATCTTCCTTTTGGATAACGATATTCTGACAAACATATATAGGGGTAGATGAAGCCATAGCATGGCAAATACTGACAAAGCCAACATTCAGAAAAAATATAATAAATATTTTGAGTAATTTATTCATAGTTTATTTTTCATGTGTAAGTGAAAAGTACTACTTATAACATCTTTTATTTTTAACATTTAAGTAACGTTTGTGTAAATAAAAAATTTCCCCCAAAGCTTAATTAATAGAATTTTATATAAATAGGTAGCAAAAAATATCGCTAATTTATTAATACAATTAGCAGATAAAGTAAAACTGAGGATAGATCTCATGCTACACCCACGCCCCATGCTATAAAAAGCGGCTAGGCTAAGACAGACAACCACCGAACGCAGTAGCTATTTTGAAGTAAATCGAAATTAAGGATGGAAAAGCTATCACTATGGCAGGCACGCCGGGAAAATCGAGTCGTCGCCCAAAACTGATAGTCAAAAAAAGCTGGCAGGCAATCCAGGTAAACCTGGGCTAAAAAATGATGAACCGGTTTTCAGTCGGCTAAAAGCAGTAGATTTTTCTGATTGGTTTATTGAAAACAAGATGGCACTGGCATGATTGATGCAACAGGTAAGCCAATAAAAACCAATTTTGGTTGAACACCACATAGAATATAGATAGGGTAATACTGTATAAATAAAACAGTTTATTTAATTAAAATTAATTTGTTTTAAATTATAAAGAATACAAGTTTAACATCAGAGAATTAGTAGGTATTTAATCATGAGTTTATCTATTGGAAATAGTTTTTTTATAAGACAAAAGATCAATATTGAAGATATTAAAAAAATACAGAAAAGTAATTCACCTATTCAATTAACCTTATGGGAAAAAATAAAAGATTTCTTTTTTTCTACTGGCAAAGAAAAAGCATATTCTTGTATAGCAAAATTAAATAACGCTCTAACAGAATTAAATTCTAAAGAAGCAAAAAAACATTTTTTGACATTAAAAGATCTAGCATCTGAAGAACATAAAAACCGTTTCATTGAATACTGTTACCATGATAATTATGGCGAAAAAATCAAAGTTTTTGAGTTAAAAGATAATAACTGGGAAACTATAATAAAATTTCAATATTCAAATGATGAAAATTTTTTTTCATATCGTGTTTTAGATGTAAAAATAACTAACCTATAAATTCCCCTAACAGTTACTAGCTAAAAGTAATATGAACTGAGCCTGTCGCTATATGAAATTGATTATAGCGACAGCGTTTTTTCTTAGTCGATTTTAATAATAAAAAATACGCTTTAGTTAAAGAATGCATAGAGTGGTTTTGGCGTAGTCAATTTAAGCATTAAAAACTAAGATAAGACATAGCAAAAAGATTTAATAAAGATTAAATAACTAATTTTATCGAAGCTGACTAATAACTTTTTACCAGGGTTAGTATATTATGGTGGGAAAAACTAGAAACAAATAGTCGCCAGTATGATGTACTATATATTGATTTATGCAAGCACCTATTAACATGTGAGTGAGAAAAGATGCCATATTTCTATCAATTATAAGATAAATCAGCTCATTTCTCAGCTGTAGAGCACAGCTTCCAATCCTGTCTGGCATGCCAGTTAATTCATGGATCATATTAAAAAATAAATAAATTGTTTATTAACGCCGCAAGTCAAGTGACTGGCTGAGTTTTTCACTTTTCACCTATTCATGCTATATGTTTTGTCGCCAACCAAAAAATGTTTCATCCGGTTGCTTGTCTTCGGTGCGCATGAAAAGGTCAGCGATATAACGTCGCTGCGGATGAGACAAGACTCAATCGATTGGCGCCTGTTGTTGAACGAAATTATTTTCGTCTCAGAACTCAGTTCTGAATTTTAAAGGTACGGTTGTTAGGGGGGAGGTATATCAGCAAAAAAATAATTATCTATTTGTTTTAAAGAGATTGGTAAATAGAGTGGTATTGGTTAAGAAGTAATTTTAAGGTTACCTCTTCTATTATGAAGAAGTAACCTTAATATATGCTTTATAAAAAACAGCAATAATTTTACCTTCTTGGCGCTACAGATATAAGTTGATCATTTTCGTCTACAGAATAGTCGGTTATTAGGGGTTCTGATTTGATTCCGCTTGGAAAGTCTACTTTTCCGAAATCAGTTTTATCATCAGATGAATTTCCATCCTGAGCGAACGAATAAGAACTTAACCCTAGAATAAATGCCGTAGTAAATATTTTAAATAGTTTATTCATAATTTATCCCTTAACTGTTAATGAAAATCATTATCAATATTAATCTTAATAATTAACAATTCAATAGCATTAATGTAAATGCGATAAAATATTATAAATAAAATATTTTTGATTTTTTATATAATTCATCAGACCGTTAAAGTTAAAAATTATCGACTAGATATTAAGCCAAAGTTCTCTTAAAAATATTTAGCAGTCTGATTTTTTGTAATTGAGAAAAAGGGTGAGAGAGGTTTATAAAAAATAATTACCTAAACGTAGTAAGAAACTAAATAGATTTATATTTGGTAAAATAGCTGCGGTTTATTATTTACCTCTTCCTAATGTGAAGAGGTATGTTTATTTAGCTGTTGTGCTAAGAACGAAAGACGAAAACTTGTTTCGTAATTTCTATTGGTCGATACAAAGTGTGTAGGATTATCGTTACTGGTGTAACATCATTTCGTAGCTATGCAAATTGGCTCATGGTCAATATGCTTCAGGTAAATAAGCTTTAATTAAATTGGTTTCAGGAAAATGTGCTTCAGGTAAATGTGCTTCAATCAAACCTTCATAACTCATATCTCGGTATAGTCTCATCATTATTATCTGCTAAAGAAAGAAAGCTAAGTACTAAAAGTGAGATGATAGTTAATGCCTTGAATATCAATTTCATCATTTATCCTTTCATTATTAAATAAAAAATATTTAAAATTAATTACAAAATACTTTTTGCCAGTTTGCTACGGTTGAAAATGAAAATCACTCATTATCAGGTAAACCATAGATGATGGAGTTTATAGGAGCACATTTACTAGGGGCGTCAAAACGTATAAAACATTTATTGGTTGGTTTTTTATTTGTATCAGTCGTTATATTGTTATTTTCTGCTGATGATAAATAACTAAATGATAGAAAAACCATAATAGTAACAATTTTACATAATGATTTCATATTTTATTTTCCAAATATAAATAACAATTACTAACAATAGCCGATTTATGTAGTAACTCAATAGCATTAGTGTAAAGGCAATAAAATTGTGTCGAGATGTAAGTATTGTATTTTTTATATAAGTTTTCACTCAGTTAAGGTTAAAACTTATCGGCTGAATATTAAACAAAATTTTTCTTAATGCTAAATATAAAATAAATGATAAGTCTTTTATCACCTCATATCCGCACTAACTGAGGTAAACACGCTTGCACTAAGACAACTGCCGAATGCAGTGGTGATTGTGAGGCAAACTAAAGCGGGCAGGAAAACCCATTCATAAGCTAAAAGTCATCATCAACGCGGTTATCACATACGGTGGGAGAAGTTACCCGCATTAATGTAGTGATTGAAAAGAAAATGATTAGCAATGACTGTAAAATAAAAGCAAGAGTTTAACCCAACCTATTGGTGGAGACCGCAGGCTGTGACACCTAATTTTTGAGGGATACTAATGATTGAGGTATTATTAAGTTTTATTGCTGTTGTTAATCTAACACTTTAGTATAAAAGTTGGTTGAATTGATATAGTAAAAACGCTGAGAAATCAATTTTATTATTGCTTATCTTCAGCGAGATTGATAGTGGTTTTTTTCGATTTTTGGCAGGTTAGTATGTATGTTTGATAATATACTTAAGTGCCCAATCATACATCATTTCTGAAACACTATTTATTGAGTTTTTGATGTTTTTGCTTCCATTGTGGTATGTTTCGTGTCCATTAGAAAAATCTATTGGATAAAATGTATTTGTTTCTTTATCATAAAGAATATTTTTAAAGTTTAAATCAACATGCATAATGCCTGCATCCCCTAAATCGCAAATCATATGCTGAAAGCGCTCCTGCGCACTAGGTGGAAATATTTTATCATCAATGTTACTAATTGGTACTCCAGGTACTTTATACATTCTAATATAAAATATACCATCATTTTCTATGAAAGCCGCTGCTCTTTCTCCATAATATTTATTAAAACAGTCTACCTGTTCTCTCATTTTGGATTTTATATAGCTATCATTAATATAGGGTTTTTTTATATAAAAATGTTTATTATTGGCATCTTGATATACTTTTCCCTCTGTACCACTTCCAATTAACTTGCCTAGTTTAATATTTTTATTTTCTATATCATTTTTTTCCAATAATGCAACAGACATACTGAATTTATTATGATGGAAAATATTTAATACTTTATTGAACATATATTCACCGATAATATTGTTATCTGGTCTTTAATAGAAACTAATCATAACAGATGTTTTTTATGAAAAAAATTGTTTAATTTATTAATTAATATTGCTTAAATTGATATATGATTATGATTCATATGTAAATTATTGGTGATTTTTGCCCCTGCCTAATTAAATTTAATAGCGGCGATTAATTGTAGGGATATGATGCCTAATTTTTGAGAGGTTACTCTGTATTCGTTAGGGTTTATTATTGAATTCATTCAATCAATGTCTAAATTTATAGTATTTTTATTAGTTTTAAATTTTGCTGTTATATTTTTTAGTGCTAAAAAAATTATGTTGGTTATCTAGTTGATTGAAAAATAAGTTAGCGAAATCGTTGGTTATAAAAATATCATTAGCCACAGCAGCATGCAGTTGTGGCTATCCGAATAAGAGAAAATCGTCAGAGTTGTTTAATTGTGGATGCTTCTTCTTGTTGGGGGAGTTTGTAAGTAAAAAACATGACTAGCAGCAACCAGCATAAGCCGCAAAATAAATTTAGCAGATTAAAAGCACTTTCATCTCTCCATAGATAAACTATTTTGGCAAGCTCTATGCCTAAAATAAATATTACCATGTTAATGATGCCCATAGCGGCAGAGACAGTGCCTTTGCTAACATCACTGGAAAATAAAGTGAGTCGGATTAGACAGGCGTTAGTCATACCAAGCCCGAAGGCATATATAGATAAACCTACTGTTATCCATAGGTAAGTGCCCGATGAGAAAAATGCTGAACTAGCCGCCACAATTAAACCAATGATTAACGGTTTACCACCAAATTTAATCAGTTGAACTAAAGTTTTTTTCCCAGTTAAATGGCTTAGTGTTAGGTTACCAATAATTAATCCACCAAAAACCGGTATTTGTAACAACGCATAGGTGAGCATTGACAGTTGTTCTCCACTTATAAGAATAACAGGGGAGAGCGCTATCCAGGCAAGGAGCGGTACGGCGGCAAATCCTATCGCAAGTGCGCCGCTGATAAAACGTCGGTTTTTTAACACTTGTTTATAATCACACCATAGATGGGGAAAAGATAATGTTTCCCCTTTTTGCTTTACTGTTTCCGGCATAAAGAAGAACAAACCGACAAAGGAGATCAACGCTAAAACCGCAAAAATAATAAATATGCCTTGCCAGGGAAGGATATTAATTAATGTAGCACCGGCCAATGGCCCCAATAAGGGCGCGATCAAAGCCACATTGGCCATTAGTGCAATAATTTTAACGCACACTGTTTCGTTAAATGCTTCTTGAATAGTTGCATAGCCAACCGAACCGATAAAGCATAGCCCGATACCTTGTAAGAATCGCATAGCAATAAACTGCTCGATGTTTGAAACCAGCAAAATGGTTAAGCAACTAATAGTAAAGAACAAGACGCCAATAAGCATAATGGGACGTCGACCACGTTTATCTGATAACGGGCCAAACAACCATTGTAAGAAGACGCCTCCAGCCAGATAAGCGGTCATGGAAGTGGGGATCCATTTTACCCCAGCATTGAAATTTGCTACCACTTCTAACATGGCGGGTTGGATCATATCATTAGCAATATACACGCTAAATTCAAATAAGGTTAAACTTAACGGAAAGAGTATACGTTCAGACTTTGACAAACTGGATGTGCGCATGAATTTATTCTTATTAAAATAGATAACCGTATTGCCCGATTTGAGCACTGATACGATAGTCAATAACGGATTGGAGTAATTTTATTTCAATTAGTATAGCAAAATCTAGGCCCTTTTATCGTCCAATAGATCAAGGTAAGCAAGAGATTTTGGTATTCTTAACACTATATCAGATATTTTGCAGCCGAAATTGTTTAGTAGTAGTGACCCATTTTAGAGCTTGGCAGTTATTTTCTATTAGGGTATGTGCTTTGTCATACCCTAAATCAATTATATAAAAGTGATGGGCACCAATTTTGTCAATAAAGTAGCAATAAACCATGAGCAAATCACTTGTGCTATTCGATGGCACTAGCTAACTGCCGCCATCTTCCCTGATACAGTTTTTGCCATAGATGAGTATGATGTGACTCTTCGTGCCTGGCAGGGTGAGGCCTTTCCATTGGTTTATCTCTGCCAATAATTTCATTATGTGAAGGATGTTCCAGTTAGACATGATACGTGGGGCTAGGAATATCAGTAAACTCAATATACTTTTGTTTATATTCTTCGAATTCAGGGATAAATGATTCTGCTATAGAGCCTAAATTAACAACGAGATCTGAGAAATTTTTTTTCATGAAAGCTTCGAGTTATTTTTACTGCCATCAATTCCTATCTCACTTTTTCCCTTTCCTTTGCTGCTATTTTAAAGGCATTAGACTTAGCCTTTTTATATTCAGCAGAACGCTTAATAGTTTTAGGAGCTCTCTTATTTTTTTCTTGTTCTTGTGACATAGCCTACCTCGATTTATCATCGTACGTTATTCAAGTTTTACTTGTAAATCTTTATTTTGATTCTATTGTTAACAAATCGATTGTTAAATAGCTATTTATTGTTATGTGAGAACCTTATTTGCGCATTATTACTTTAAGTATAACTATTATTCTTTTAGTTATATGTTAGGCTGTTTTTTATAGCAAAAAATTTTTTAAATGTAATTATTTTTCCCTTAGCTATAGTTTAGAACATATTTTAGCCAAAAAATTTCTCAAGATGTACCCGAGGTAAAGTGTTTTACTTTACCTAATATAACATTCCAGCGCGAGTGGCATATATCTGGCAATTTGTCGCAATATTCAGTTAAATTTCTTATCGCAACTAGAGTAGAGCCCTGTGATCCTAATGTCGGTTTGTCATTTTAAATTAAATTATTTATTGTTCACTTTTGGCTAACCACATATTACATTTTGATTAACATCAAAGTAGTTAAAGTAATGGTTATTAATTGAACATTAAACCTTATGTTGGTTATATTTAATATTTTTTTTCTGTATTATAATTAGCTAACTTATTGTCGAAGTTGTTGTTTTCCCTGGTGTTGGCCAGCTTGAATGCTGGCTTTTTTTGCTCTTAAGAAAAGTGACGCCTAAATAGACAGCGGTGTCGTTATCGGCTTATGAGCATAATATTTTAATGGTAATGAAAAAGATTAATTGCTGGTTGTTGATTTAAAGTGAGCTATGTCAATGAATTTAATGAGTTAGCAAAACAGCGTTAGTAAAATAGTGCTAATCTATTGATAAATATTATTAAAATAAATTTAAGGGAAAAGTGACGCTATTTAAACGATATTAACAAGCTGGATGTTTTTGAGACTTAGTTGTTAAATAAATTTTTTACTATAGCTCATTTCTCACAATAACTTATTCATTTGATAGCGATAAATGCCACCCGAAAGATGGCATTAAGAATAAGCTATATATGATTAATGATATTTTCTCTACTTGTTTTTTAGTCTGTCTATTTTATTTTACTAAGACTTTCGGCTAACATGCCAGGGTCAGCAATTTTTGTAATTAGTGCAAGATAATCAATTCCCCATTTTTCAGCATGTGCTGCACCATTAAACGCTTGTTCATAGATTAGCTGTTCGTCAGTAATACTATTCCATAGCTCTCCGGCAAACCAGGTACAGTTGTTAATTGGAGTATAAGCGCCATTAGCAGGATTTTTTACTGTCATCCCCATCAGCTTGGCCATTAGATAACTTTTTCTATTTAAACTGGGAATGATGGTTTGTTCTAGTTTATCAGGGCAATGCTCTGGATTTGTTAACCGGATGCAACGTTGAATATAAAATTTACGTTCAGGGCTATCATTAATTTCTTCTGAGTCTGCGTTCTTAACAAATCCATGATCACCATGATATGCGTAGCTGGTGTAATCTCCTTTTTGATCACTGTTAAAAATAATTATTCAAGCGTGGCCTAAATTTCCACTACTAAATATTGTCACTAATGCTTCCATTACCACTTTAGCGCGTTTTTCTTTTTCATGAATAGGGTATTGGTCTGCCGCTGCGTCTAAAATTTTTATCACTTCATCTAAATTTGTTCGCTCTGCTGTGCGATTTGTGCGTATACATAATTGAGGGTAGCCGACGGTAGGATCGCCAATGGGTGCATATTTGTCTGGTGTTACACTCATAATAGAAATATCTAAATTAAACATAATCAAACTTATCCTTTTTTATAATAAATATTTATTTAATAAATAATCTTATTAAGATAAATATATCTATTGCTATTTAATTTTTTATATATGCAAATATTTAATATAAATAATGATAGGCTATATATTTACTAGATATATTTAACAGAGAGAATGATATATGTATAATAAAAATAATTTAAAAAATTATATTATATATTTTATATTATATTTATTCTTTATTTACTTGTTTGAAAAATAGAATATTTCATTTTTTTTGAATAAATTCATCAGTTGTAATTAGTAGAGTAGAACATTATTTTTTTGTTTAGTGTTTAATGTTTTGAGGTTAATTAATTTAATTTATTGTTATTTTTGTTCTTTAAACATACATTTTATGAAATAAAATTCATCATTTAATCTGATTTGCTATTTTCTATTAACAAGATTTTGATGAATTTAAGTTTTATAATCATGATATAAATTTTAATTAATGAAAATATTAAAATAGCCGTATCCTTTATAACTATTTTTAAGTTAGCTTAATTGTAAGCTAAAAAATTTTAATCAGTCGGTTAATTAAAAAGTATTTTTGATGCTTGCACGATTGATTTTTTAGAAAATTTTTTTTAGAAGATTAAAAATAGAATCTGGTTGCTTATTGTCGTGCCAATAAATTATTTTAGCTATTTTTTAAGTAAGTCAGCAGGTAGTTTTTTAATATCACCATTTTTTAATATAAATTGTAAATTACCTTGCCAGAATTCAGCAATAAATACATTTTTTTCTTGGATTTTGAATTTTTTTATTTTTTTTAATAGCCAATCTTTATCTTTTTCAATTTCGTTAAGACCGGCTTTTCTTATTTCACCCTCTTTCATTAAGATCACCGATGGCATTTTTGCGCCTTCACAAACAGCGGTCATCTGTCCGTCTGGCTCTATTTGCGCATAAACAACTTCTTGAAAAGAATGTATTCCTTGTGCTCTTAGTTGTGAGGAGATTTTTAAAATATCAATTTTATTTTTGTTTTGCAGAATGTTTTCCATTAAAAATTTGCCATGTTTAATAATTGGAATTGGATCACCAATGGTGACAGAACGAATACAGTGGATATGTTTGCTAATAAAATTCAATAAGGAAACCAATGAAACCCCAATCAGCAACACCATAATGTATTGATACAGAGGAATTGAATCTGTGTAAATTACCCCACCAATTATGCCTCCTAAAACAAAATTACCTATAAAATCAATCGGCGTCATTTGTGATAATTGTGTTTTACCTGAAAGGTTTAAATGCGTAATAACAATGACAAATCCAATGATAAATTTGATAAGAACCCAGCCATAATAAGCCATATTTTTTATCCTTAACGGTTAATAAAGTGTTAAGTATTATTATTTAATAATATGCTAATTTTTGTCAAAGTCCATTATTAAATAAATTAGCTTGTTATTTGTCAGTAAGGAAAATCAATAAAGAAGGGAAATTAAAAAAAGATTTTTCAGCAAATCATTATGGATTTGCTGAAAGTTTACCTGGACAGGTTGTGATTAAATTAAAAAGGTAGCTCTGCTGTGGAATTGATATGACGTACAGGAAACGCTGGCAAAACAGCATTCTGTAGTGCCTTGCCGGTCTTCGAATGTAAGGTTAAAGGCGTTTTTACCATTGAAGTTTCAACAATTTGACCATTTTCCATTACCATAAGTTGATGACAGAGGCGTTCAACTAATCGTAAGTCATGGGTAATGAATAAACAGGCAGTGTAAAATTGTTGCTGAAGATTTTTAAGTAACTGAATAATTTCAGCTTGTAGTATCAGATCGAGATTAGAAACGGCCTCATCAAGGATCAATAATTTAGGTTCGACAACCATGGCACGTGCCAGGCATACACGCTGTAACTGACCACCACTTAGTTGAGGTGGGCGTTGATTGAGTAGAAAACTATCCAATTCAACTGCATCTAGCATTTTAGCTATGCGCGCCTGTTCTTCCTTTTTAGTTAGCGATAAAAGGTGCCTAATGGGCTCCCGAATAATTTCGTCAATGGTTTTACGTGGATTAACGGCAGTTATTGGATCTTGAAATACGATTTGAACATCTTTACGAAACTGCTTCATTGCTTTTCCTTTCAGTTTGGTTAGAGACGTTCCGCACCAGCGGATCTCACCAGAACTAGGAGAGACAAGACCTATCAATAAACGGGCTAACGTGCTTTTTCCACAACCACTGCGCCCCAATAAAGCAACGTTTTTTCCAGCCCTTAGTGTTAGCGTTATTTGATTAAAAAGCTGGGGTTGATGGGGATAGCCAAAAGTGACTTTATCAATATCAAGTAATGTCATACAGATAACCCCAGATCATATAATGCCAGATGTGCCGTCAGTAAATTACGTGTAATTTGATGCTTAGGTCTATTAAAGATGGCGTTAACATTACTGTATTCGACAATTTTACCATCATGCATAACGGCGACGTCATCAGCCAAACGAGCAACTACCCCCATATCATGGGTGACCAATAACATGCCAATAGCACGAATTTGGATAATATTTTCAAGTAGATCAAAAATATGTGTTTGGCCAACTGTATCAAGGTCGGTCGTTGGTTCATCAGCTATGATAAATGGCGCACCACTGAGTATCGCTATTGCTATCATCATTCGTTGTAACATTCCACCGCTCATTTCAAAAGGATAAAGTGAAAGTATATGGCCAGCATTTTCTAATCCAACTGACTGTAATGTTGCTTTAATCATTGCAATATTGACAGGTTTGCCAAGAGCTTGGCAGGTTTCTTGAATATGGCTAAACATTGTATTAAGCGGATTGAAAGCACTACGTGGATTTTGCATGATAGTTGCGATATGTGAGCCACGTAACTGTTGAGAAGAGGTAATTTGTCCATCCAACAGTAAGTTTCCGGCTGTTTGATTTACACCCGCAGGTAATATACCGAGCATGGCTGCACAAGTTAATGATTTGCCACAGCCACTACTACCGACTAATGCTAGCACTTTGCCTTTATTGATCGTTAGCGATATACCTTGTACCAGTGGTCGTTGGGCTTTAAGTGTTATATTTTGCAACTCAATTTTCTGTGACATTAATCGTTACGCTCCGCTACCAGATAAGGGTCGAGGTGATCGCGTAGGGCATCCCCAAGTAGATTAAAAGCCATCACTGTTAGGAATAGAGCTAAACCTGGCCACAACATTTGTAGAGGTTGAGTCCAGATATATTGGCGAGCATCATAAATCATGACTCCCCATTCAGCCGTTGGAGCAGTAACTCCTAGTCCAAGAAAAGACATACCTGCCACATGTAGCATCATATGGCTAAGATCTAAGGTTGCCAAAACTAATAACGATGGAAGGATTGCACCAGCCAGATGATCGATGAATAAACGTCCGCTACTGGCGCCATACATTCTTGCTATGAGAATAAATTCGCGTTGACGCAGAGAAATTACAATACTGCTCACCATACGTGCATACCAAGCCCAGTGTGATAAAGCGATAGCAATGATAACATTTGTTAGCCCTGTTCCTAAAACGCCGACCATAAAAAATGATAGAATTGAAGTAGGAAACGTCATAAACAGTTCAGTGAGACGCATCAGAATTTGATCTATTTTGCCCCCCAATAATCCAGCGCTTCCACCAATAGTTAATCCCAGTGCCAGGATCAAGATAAGACATAGTATGACTGAGCCAAGTGAGACGCGAGTTGCTGCTAATAAACGCGAGAAAATATCGCGGCCTAAATGGTCAGTGCCAAGCCAGTGTTGCAGATTTGGCGTTAGTAGTCGTTGTGTTAGCTCGATTGCTTGTGGATCGTAAGGTAGCCACCAATGGCTGGTAAGAGCTGTTATAATCAGTAACACAATGATGATGATCGCTAGGCGTACCGACCAACGAGTTGAAAGGTAAAAATTCATGCATTCCCCCTTTCATGATGTCGGATCCGTGGGTCAAGAACGGCATTAAGGAGATCAACTAACAGATTGCATAGCACATAAACCACCACCATCATTAAGGTGAAACATTGGATCACCGGATAGTCTCGATTAAAAATTGCCGATACAGCATAGCGACCTATACCGGGCCAGGCAAATATGCTTTCAATAATCATGGTACCACCGATTAGTTCACCAATGTGCATGCCAAGGGCGGTTACTATTGGTAGTAACGCATTACGTAAAATATGCCGTCTTTCAGTTTGCTTGTCGTTAAGTCCTCGTAGCCTTGCCCAGCTAACATGTCGTTGTCCAGCAACCTCTAACATACTGGCTCGCAGCAGTCTGGCATTAATTGCTAGTGACATCAAAGCAATAGATATGGCTGGTAGGATCAAATGTTGCCAGCTACCATAACCTAAAGCAGGTAACCACTTTAGCCAAACTGAAAATAACATGATTAATAGAAAGGCGAGCCAGAAATTTGGCATGGAAACACCTAAAAATGCGATAATACGTACGACAAAATCGGGTAAGCGATTACGATGACGCGCTGCCCAGATCCCTAAAGGTATCGAGGTAAATAAAATTATGAGTAATGCCGCTCCAGCTAGTTGCAAAGTTGCTGGCAAAAATTGTAAAAGGTCATTTAGCACCGGACGTTGAGTTGCATAGGAAGTGCCAAAGTCTAAATGCAGTGCTTTCCACAACCATGTTCCATATTGCACAGTGAGCAGTTGATCAAGACCAAGCATTATTCGTGTTGATGCCAACATCTCTGCTGTAGGTGGCAGATTTGACAGCCGTAAATAGTCCATGGCCGGATCGCCAGAGCCATAACGCAGCAGCAAGAAAACAATAACTGAGGCGGCTAATAGCAACGGTATTAATAGTAGAATACGCCGCAAAATATAGCGCAACATTATGATTTCTCCGGCTTGATTTGTTCAAATGCAATTTCTGTCGATATTGGTGCAAACGGGATATAACCCAATTGTGGACGAGAGATGGTCATGAGTGATATGTAACTAATTGGCAGATAAACCGCTGAACGATGTAATCGAGTTAGTACATCAGCGTATAACATTTTGCGTTGTTGCTCATCGGTTGTTGTCAAAATCTGGGTTATTTCATTATCAATGATCTTTTTGTCCGGTAAGCCTAATTGTGCTTGATAATCAGCATGTGAAGGTACCCGCATTGAGCTCATAAAAGCGTGTGGATCGTAAGGCGCTCCCCAGGTGCGATTAAAAATCATGCTAAATCGGCCATCTCGTTGTCGGGCATAAAAACTGCTTTCTTCTTCGCCTATTAGTTTTGTGTCTACACCAATTTGCTGTAGGTTAGCTTGAATAACTTCAGCCATTGATTTATTGACAGCGTCGGTGGCAATAAAAGCTAGTTCTATTCTTAATGGTTCGCCCGCCTTTTCACGGATTGTTTTACCTGTTGGTAATATCCAGCCAGCGCTATCCAATAATGCTTTAGCTTTCTGCGGATCATACTCTCGTGCAACCAGTTTGATATTGGCATAAGGTACCGTTGGTGCAAATAGGGTATTAGCCACTTTTTGGGTAGCATAAAACGTATTGGCAATCAGCTTTTTTTTATCAACCGCATGATTAAGTGCTTCGCGTACTGCTAACTCTTTAGTTGGTGTTCGCGCAGAATTTAAGGCTAACATTACCGTTTCAATTGGGGCAGAAAGTTGGGTATGGTAGTGTGGATTACGGCTTAAGTAAGCGAAAGTCTCGGGCGGTAAGAGTCCGTCATTACCATATAGTAGATCGATATCGCCAGCTTCAAATGCAACAGCACGGCTGATTGGATCGGGGATCACTTTGATAGTTATTTTTTCTAGTATAGGTTTTTTGCCCCAGTAATGATCATTACGTAGCAAGACATCATATTGATTAAGTTTTGAGGTTTGTAACTTCCACGGCCCAGTACCAATTGGGGCAATAATACCATCCATAGTTTCATTTTTTTTAAACTGTGAAGGTGCGATAAAACGGAAAGGACGGGGTAAAGAGAGTTCCTGTAGGAAAGGGTAATAAGCGCTTTTAAGTGTAATTTGTAACTGGCTGTTACTTAACGCTTTAACATTGGTTATCTGATTAGTCAATTCTAGCCAAGCATGACGCCGGCGATTATTGAGTATAGCACGAAAATTTTTTTCAGCGGCTTGGGCATTAAACGGTTCACCGTTAGAAAAAGTAACATCATCGCGTAAGGTAAAAATCCACACTCTTCCATCTTCAGAATGTTGCCAACTTTTTGCTAGCCAAGGTTTTACTTGACCATTCGCTTGATATTTAACCAAGGGCTCATAAATCATACTTTGGGCAAAAATTTGGTTTGGGGTGTAGAGATGGGGATTAAGTGGCCTAACATTCACTGGCCAGGCAATATTTAATTCTTTATTGGAAGCCGCATATATATAGAGCGAGGTGCAACTAAGTAAGACAATTAACGTGCGGCGTACGATAGACAAAATTTTTTCCTTAATGGGTAAATGGCTAATGAAGGTAGGCAGATTTTAATAATTCGTCATACTTCTGGCTTGAGCTGGATCAATGGGGACGACTAATCGGCGCGGTTAAAACGGGTCATTGGTCGTGATGTTAGTACTTTTAATATGATATGTGGTTGCTCTCCAAATTGCTTATATAAAATTCTATAAATATCCATTAACAAATTAATATTCTAATTTGCTTAATTGCAATCTCTTTAAGAAAGTTTTCAATTACAGGGATTGTTAATACTCATTTTATTTGTTAAAAAATGGGCTATTTTTTCACTAAAATTAATGTTACATTATAACATAACATAATCAATGGGGTTAAATAGATTTCGTTTATAGGAAATGTAAACAAAATGAAGAAAATTTTATTGTCCAGTTTGGCAACAGCAATTGGGATGGCTATTTCATCTGGCGTTATGGCAGATCCAAAACTCACAACGGAAAAAAAGAACAAGGATGTTATCGTTGTAAAAACTGATCCATTAAATCGTTCTTCTTTATTGATGACAACACCAACCAAGGTTTTGTCTGGTGAAGAGTTAACGCAGCAACGTAAAGCTTCTATTGCCGAAACATTAGAGGAAATACCAGGTATTAGTGGTAGTCATTTTGGTGCAGGTGCAATAAAACCGATTATTCGTGGTATGTCGGGCGCACGTGTTAAAGTACTGAATGATGGTATTGATGTACTGGATGCTTCGATTGCTGGACCTGATCACGCGATCACCAGCGAACCTTTCTTAGCTAATCGAATTGAAGTTTTAAAAGGGCCAGCAACATTACTTTATGGCGGTGGTGCAATTGGTGGTGTTATTAATGTGCTAGATGATCGGATCCCGACTTCAGTACCAGAAAAAGGTTATGCAGGACAAATTGATCTACGGACGAATAGTGTCGCTAATGAAAATACGGGGGCAGTCGGATTAACATTAGGTAAAGAAAATTTTGCGCTGCGATTGGAAGGGTTAAAACGTCATGCGCAAGATTATCGTATGCCAAAGCGAGTTGGTGAGCTAGATTCTTATCGCTTACAGGGTTCCTATAATCGAACTAATAATTTTAATATTGGTGCCAGTTTGATTGGAGAAAAAGGCTATTTTGGCTTGGCGTACGGTATTCAACATAATGAATATGGTTTACCGGGTCACAGCCATGCACATTGCCATGAACATAGCTCTTCAGGAAATTGGCATTGTGAGAAAGATGATCATATGCATCATCATGGCCATACGCACCATGGTCATACTCATGCGCACAATCATCAACACCATCATAGCCATGGTGTTCCTTTTGTGGATATGAAACAGCAACGTTGGGAAATCCGTGGCGAATATGCGGATCCTTTTAGCGGTTTTGAGCGTATCCGACTACGCGCGGCACACACCGATTACAGTCATGATGAGATTGAAGGTCAGACAGTTGAAACTACCTTTAATAATAAAGCAACAGAAGGAAGGTTAGAATTAACCCATGCACCTATTTTGGGTTGGCGTGGGGTAATGGGTGGACAGTTTACTCAGCGCAATTTCTCAGCTGAAGGTTTAGAAGCGTATGTTCCTGCTACTTTGACACGTAATCAGGCGCTTTTTTTAATTGAGGAATTTGAAGCCGGCCCTTTGCGTTATGAATTAGGTGTTCGTCATAAGTGGCAAAAAATTGACGTAACAAAAGGTAGTCGTTCTAGCCAACATAGTAGTACTTCTGGATCAGCAGGTGTAACATGGACATTAGCACCTGAATATGCATTGACAGCTTCGTTATCCCATTCTAAACGTTTACCTATTGCTGAAGAACTTTATGCTAATGGGATCCATGCCGCAACAAGAACGATTGAAACAGGTAATGAGCATCTTAAAGCTGAATCAGCAACCAATCTTGACATTGGTTTTACCAAATTTGCCGGTGATTTCCAATTTGGCTTAAATACTTATTATAACCATATTGATGGCTATATTTATGGCCAAGATGCAGGTTATTCCCCCGGCGCGGGTTATCGCCATCTACACTATGTGCAGCAAGATGCTGTTTTTAATGGAGTCGAAGCTGAAGCATCATATCAACTCACTGATAATACCAAGTTCTCTGTTCAGGGTGATATTGTTAAAGCTAAGCTTCGTAGTGGCGGTTATTTGCCACGTATCCCGGCTTATCGTGTTTCAGCTACCATTGAACATCAATGGTTTGAGTCCTTAACCGGACGATTGCGACTTACTCATATTGGTAGTCAATATAAAACAGCGCAATATGAAACATCAACAGCCGGTTATAATCGAGTTGATATTGGCCTGACCTGGCAAAATCATTTTAATGACTTAGATTATATGCTGTATGGGCGCATTGAGAATCTATTTAATGGTGCAGCCCGGGATCATACCTCGTATATTAAAAATGAAATGTATTTACCTGGTCGTAATTTTGTCATCGGAGCAAGTTTATCTTTCTAAATTTCTAGGGGAATTGATTTGGTATCAACACTATTTAGTCATATTGAAATGATCCATGGTAATAACCCTTGGGGCAAGATATTAGATGAGGGTACAGGCATTAATTCACTGAGCTGGATCAGCCAGCTTAAGAGTGAAAGTTGGACGGCAGTAACTTGTGCAATTAATATGAAAGCCGATATTCAGCAAATTATTTCAGCTCAGCAAAGACCTCAAGATCGTCTATTATTGGGCAATTGGGCTGATAGTGATTTCATGGTTAATGAACAATTTGATACTGTAATTGCTGATTATTTATTAGGCGAGGTAGACGGCTTTGTGCCTTACTGGCAAATACCTCTATTATATCGTTTAAAAGCATTAACCCTTAATCGGCTCTATTTTACTGGTTTAGAGCCTTATGTACCTTACAATGCAAATAGCCAAGCGGGGCAACTTGTGGTAAATATTGGCCGTTTGCGTGATGCGTGTTTATTACTTGCTGGCGAACGCCCGTAT
Source organism: Arsenophonus apicola (assembly GCF_020268605.1). NCBI lineage: Bacteria > Pseudomonadati > Pseudomonadota > Gammaproteobacteria > Enterobacterales > Morganellaceae > Arsenophonus > Arsenophonus apicola. The sequence continues at coordinate 2,587,509 of NZ_CP084222.1, read as the reverse complement.
GGAGAATATCCGGCCGATTGGGTGATCTATCATTTACAACAAATGGGATTTGAGATAGTAGATCTAAAACATTATCCAATTAATTATGGTCACAATTGGTTGACAGGCCAAATAGAAATGTGCCGCCAGCGGATCAATAGATTTGTTGATCGACAATTAGCGATATCTATGCTTGAGCATATAAGTCAATTAGAACAACAAGCGCTTCTATGTATTGCCCAACAAGGAAGTTTAAAACATGGTGCGGATTATGTTATTTCCGCTCAATTAGCAAAATAAAATTTATTAGCATAATATGCTAATAAATGAAAATTGGAAGCTGTTTATATTAAGAAAATAGTCATTAATCTAATATTTAATTTTTATTATAAAATATTTATATCCTATTTATCATCTCATATTGAATAAAATAAGATAGATAAAATTAACCAGGGTTAAAATATTGTCATTTACTAATAGTTGCTATAAACATTAATTTTATTTGCTAATAATTTCATATTCTTAATCAGGCTGCATAAGGTACCGTAATGGGTCACGGTACCTTGAGAACTTTATCTTATTTTGGCTTAATGTTTATAACTATAAATTAGCCACATGTTTCAGGTGAAAAATCTTTATGTCCTCTACCTTCATAGCATTTAATTAGTACATCTTGCGGTTTTTCTAAGATCCATCTTAACCTCCAAAGGGTACTCCCACCGACATAAGGTGGGAGGGGAATTTGGTCGGGCTTGAAAAGCCCGAAGAATGATCAGCCACGCTGATTTTGAATGTATTGCTTAACAACTTCCAGCGGTGCTCCCCCGCACGAACCTGCAAAGTATGATCGAGACCACAACACTGGCTTGCCGTAAGCCCCACGCAAGTCTAGAAACTCATTACGCAGACGACGAGACGTTACCGCTTTCAGCGAGTTTACTAGTACTGACAACTGCACTGTGGGCGGGTACTCGATCAGCATATGAACGTGATCGGACTCTCCGTTACTTTCCTTTAAATCAGCCCCAAAGTCGCGACACACTTCACCTGCATACTGATGAAATGCTTTGTAGTGCAAGCCACTGAGTACTTTCTTTCGGTACTTAGTCACAAAGACAAGGTGAACATGTAAAAGAAACGCTGCATGTCTTGAACGGTTGATTTTATATTTTTGCATTGAAATTAACCGGATATACGGTAAGATAGTGAGATAATTTACTACACACTGAGTAATAATGCTAATTCTAAAAGCCTACAAATTCAGACTCGAACCAACCGAAAAACAGTCGCAACGTTTGCGGCAGTTGTGCGGATGCGCTCGTTTTATCTGGAATTACGGGCTAGCAGAGACGCAACGCATTATTGAATCCGGCGGTAAACTACCGTCAGCGTTTGAACTAAATCGGATGCTCACAGAATGGAAAAAAAAGCCGGAACATTCCTTTTGCAAGAAGCCTACACGGATAATCTTCAGCAGAAACTCAAAGATCTGCACGGGGCATGGAAACGCTGCTTTGATAAAAAACTGGCAGCAAAAGCTCCTGTATTTAAAAGGAAAAATGACGGGCGTGATTCAGTTCGTTTTGTTAATTTTGATAAATATTGTCAGCTCGATAATGGCAGAGTGAGATTACCGTCAGGTTTGGTATGGGTAAAGTTCCGGCAGTCGCAAAAGCTGTACGGTAAGATTAAAACGCAACCGTTAGCCAACATGCGGGACACTGGTATATATCGTTTCAGGTCGAACTGGAAATGGACATTCAGCCTCATTCGTCAGCAACAATGATTGGTTTGGATGCAGGTGTAACCAGACTCGCCACGCTGTCAGACGGCACAGTGTTTGAACCTGTAAACAGTTTTAAAACCAACCAAAAAAAGCTGGCGAAATTCCAGCGTCAGTTAAGCTGTAAAGTTAAATTCAGCAATAACTGGAAAAAACAGAAGCGAAAAATCCAACGTCTCCACTCGCATATAACCAATATCCGCAAAGACTACCTTCACAAAGTCACCAGTGAAATCAGCAAAACCACGCGATGATCGTCATTGAGGACTTAAAGGTCAGTAACATGTCGAAATCGGCAAAAGGTACACAAGAGCAGCACGGACGGAATGTCAGGGCAAAATCAGGACTTAACCGTTCGATACTGGATCAGGGTTGGTATGAAATGCGCCGTCAGCTTGAGTACAAGCAGCTATGGCGCGGTGGTCAGGTATTAGCTGTGCCTCCGGCATATACAAGTCAACGGTGTGCATGTTGTGGTCATACAGCGAAAGAAAATCGTCAATCACAAAGTAGATTCGAGTGCCTTGAGTGCGGGTATACAGAGAACGCAGATATCAACGGAGCTCGTAACATTTTAGCGGCAGGACATGCCGTGTTAGCCTGTGAAGTGAACGGTGCAGTAATGCCGTCAGCAGCAGGAACCAGGCTTCTGAGCGATCAGATAGTCTCCGACTAACGGGAATCCCCCTCCTGAGTCACGAAGTGTGAAGGTGGGGGAGGATGTCAATTGTCATCTTTAAGAATAAAAGTAAAAATAGTTTTGATTGCTTCGACAGAATCGTCTAAAAGGCCGGACTCAACAATACTCACTTCAACTGAATCAGGAGATTCAATACGATTAGTCCGTTGAGTAATAACAACATTACTAACATCAGGCTGGAAACTATTTCCCATCATTTTAATTGCTAGTGGAATGGGTTTATTTTCATTATCTGACATAGTTGTTTCTGTTTGCTTATCACAAGCAGCTAATAATAAACAGCAAGAAAGAGCAATCGTTAATTTTAATCTATTCATTTTTAACCTTTATTTATGTGAAATTCACTATCGATTATAAATTAAATAACAATATTTAACATAGTATATTAATCTGAAATTTTGCTTCTTATGTAGAGTTTTTTAAATTATTTTGTTATTGATAGCCATGCCTAAGGAATATTGTTATTAATGATGATATTAATCAATCATATTTGTTTTAATTTGTAATAATAGATACGAACTCATCAGAAAAAGAATGTTGAGATATCTATAATTACAGTTACCATTAGCTGACAATCTGTATCATTTTCAATTTACTAGGTTAATTGTAGCGTTCATTTATCATTCACAGGTATAAAAATAGATTATTATTGACTAAAAGTTGATAATTATAACTCAATAAGTAATAAAACATTTTAGAATAACTTTATAATATATTGGAATAATACCTAACTGACAGAGTAATATTTCTATAATATAAAAACTAATATAAATATTTTATTTAAAATTATTATTAATAAATATTGTTATGTTTAAATTATTTTAATAAATTATTTATATTAATAAATTATGTTATTGCCAAATCTTATTAATGTTATTCAACATATAATCTTGCGATCGCTAACAAATAATCGTAATTATTAAATATGAGATAATATACCTCTTCTTACTGAAGAGGTATGTCTATTTAGTTAGATAACTAAGGAACGTTTTTTTTGATTTCTATCGTGGCATCAATGATAGTTGTAATTATTTCTTCAACCGGTGGGTTTAAACCTATAATGGTAGATATCTCTGTGCCTTTTATATCGTCATTTAATATATCAGTTGCAGCATAGCCACAATTAATGCTAAAAATAGAGATGATAATAGCTAAAGTTTTCAATAACCCTGTAATAAAATTATCCTCCAATGATAAGTGAAAATGACGATTAATTGTGCGCTATCTTTTTCAACATTGCAATAATATTTGTGAAATACTGTAAATTTTATTTATATAAGAGTATTTATTGTATTTTATATTCTTTTTTACTGTTTTATTTTGTTGTCAAATAACTTGTTTGCTGGTTTAAATATTATAGTAAAATTTATTTAAAGAAAATTGATTATTAAGATGAGAAATTATCATATGAAAATATTTTTACCCTTTATTTTTTTATCTTTACTTATTTCTGGCTGTAGTATTGTTCAACATGAACCAGAATCTATTAAGTCTATTGAAAAAATTACGCCTGGAGTTAGACAAAATTGTGGAATAGGTTGTCCATTAGGAGGAAGTAATACCACGATACAACGTGTAGTTTATACACTAAATAATAATAGTAATACTAAATTTGCCAACTGGGTTGCTTACTTAATAACGAAAGATAGTATAGGCAGTGGTAAGGATAGAAATTGGAAAAAAGATCCTGATTTAAGTAATGATGAAACTTTGTCTCCAGCAGATTATATTGGTGCCAATAAAGCTTTAAAAGTGGATAGAGGACATCAGGCGCCATTAGCTTCTTTGGCAGGTTTGGTGGACTGGCCGGCACTTAATTATTTATCTAATATTACCCCACAGGTTGCAGAACTTAATCAAGGCGTATGGGCGCGTTTAGAAGATCAGGAAAGAGCTTTAGCCAGAGCGGGTAATAAAGTATTTTCAGTAACAGGTCCTTTATATGAAAAAAATATTGGTAAGCTACCTAATAGCGACAAAAACCATTTTATCCCTAGTGGATACTGGAAAGTAACATATATAAATGAGAGTCCTGAAAAATCTTCTTATGCTGCATTTATTATGGAACAAAATACACCACAGAGTGGAAATTTTTGTCAATATCAAGTCACAGTAAAAGAAATTGAACAGAGAACGGGGTTAATTATTTGGAGTGGATTACCAGAAAATATTCAACAAGCAATAAAATCAAAACCAGGAAAATTAGTTGAAAAAATGGGTTGTAGTATAATTCAACCTAGATATTAATTGTAACTAAATCATAATTACATTTTGCTAAAATTAGTATTAATTAGTTAATAAATTTTAAGTTGATTTTAAATATAAATCCAATATCATTTTGATTTTATCACTAATAGTAATAATATATTATTTCGATACTTTAATAAATTAGAAAATATTTTTTTATTGATAATAATTAAATAAGCCTCAATATTTTATCATTGAATAAATAATATAAAATAAATAGGAATTATTATATGAAGAAAATTTATTTATTATTTTTCTTATTTTTATGGAACAGCTTATCTAATGCAATTGTAGTCGGTGATATTGTAACAATTCAACATAAATGGCCTGACAATACAGCATTCAATAAAATATCTTTTTTCCTACAAGTTGATAATGATGGCGGGTCTAGATCAAATTACTATTGGGCTAATCAATTTAATTTTATAAATGGAGATACGGGTTATATTGGATTACAAAATAGACAAAATGGCATTCATGCATTTCATTATTCAATTAAACAAGCTAAAGGGTGGCGAAGTGGTAACTGTCGCTATTTTTATGATACTGGCACAAGTGTACAGTGTGATATTGTTATTCAATGGAAAGCAGGGCATTTATATCGATTGGATGTTAGCAAAGAAGGAAATTTAGTTACTGGTTTTGTTACAGATTTAATGGATGGAACATCAACAACCATTGGTATTATTGAAGTACCAAATAATTATGGCAAATTAAATAATTCAAGAGGATTTGTAGACGAATATTCTCATGGTAATAATCAATTAAAGTCTTGTTATGATATCGGTGCTCAAGCTTCTATGTTTCGCAATCCTTTAGGTGATAATCGCATTCTAGCTAAACAACTTACTTACACTAGTGGTAATTGTAATAATATATTTGTCGTTCATGCAGCATGTAATGATGGAGAATGTATTAACACCATTAGTAATCTTAATGGCTCTATTCCTCCTAACATTCATAAAGTTGCTATAAGAAATAGTCAAAATATTTTGCTAGAACAAATAGCCACAGCTTTAAATTATAATGCTTTAATTGCGATAAGAACTTATGATGGAAGTTGGGCGCCTAAAATTTATTTTCCGGATGCAAGAAAACATAAATTTAAATCAATATATATTAAATCTGACGCTAGTTATACTTCCTTCCTCTATTTTGATAATAAACAGCTTAGAATAAATAAATCTGAAAAATTAATGTTTGTTTCTGATGGTAATCAGTGGATTAGACAATAATTTTTCATTGAAAAGCGTTTTTATTAATAAGCCACTGGTTAACGCTGGTGGTTTTTTATTAAACCTATTTTATATTGGTTAAGTTTTTATATAATTTTTTGTCTTGGTTTTTTTCTTTTATTTAATCTTAAAATAGTTTGTAATTAAAATATATCATCACATCCTATATCAATTAATTTTTATTAAACAGATAATGTTTTAATAGATTGAATTTTATAAATAAAAATTATTTTTAGCTAATAGCTTACACTAAAATATACATTTATTTCGTTATTAATATTTTATATGTATTCTTGATTACCTCAATCAAATGAGTATAATTCTCATTTGCGTTTGCAGAAATTCCTATTTCAGAAATAGCTTTTCTATATTTGATAGGGAATAAATATTGGTTTAGGAAAAATGCTAAACGTAAAGAGTTCGCATAAATAACTATATGATAAAACAATATATTTTCTATTATATAGGGTTCTGTTTTTTTATCATGACCCAATAATGGCAAGTTATTTCCAATTAATCATGGTATGAAATGGGTATTAACTGCTTTTTCGCTCAGTTCAGTTTTGCTTGATTTATAGAAAATAACTTTCTAGTGGTCATTATTTACAACACCAGTCTTTTATTTGAATAAAATATGAAAAATATCAAATATATGAAGGTACCATTTTGTAGCTCGTTATTGATGCTGACAATGAGTACTACAGCGCAAACAGCAACTGCTGAAATCAGTAATAAAAAGAACCAACAAGATACGATTGTCGTGCATGCAAAGTCGCAAAATGACTTTCAACCTGGCGGAGATTCACTTGTGCCCGCCTATTTAGATGGCCATATTGCACATGGTGGCCGTCTTGGTATGTTGGGCGAGCAACATGCGATGGATGTTCCATTTAATGTCATTGGTTATACGGAGAAAATGGTCAGCGATCAACAGGCAAAAACTGTTGCTGAGGTCGTCAATAACGATGCTGGAGTTCAGAGTGTACAAGGATTTGGTAATTTTGCCGAAACTTATCGTATTAGAGGCTTTAAGTTAGATGGTGATGATATGACACTCGGTGGATTGCCTGGGATTCTACCTCGTCAGATGGTGGATACCGCAATGATCGAGCGGGTGGAAATTTTCAAGGGTGCTAACGCATTAGTTAATGGTGCAGCTTCTTCTGGCGTCGGCGGTATTATTAACCTTGAGCCCAAACGAGCAGAAAATATACCCATTACCCGCTTAGGTTTAGACTACACTTCACTATCGCAAGTAGGTGGAACATTAGATGTTGGGCGCCGTTTTGGTGAAAATAATCAGTTTGGTACGCGTTTCAATTTAGTTCACCGCGAGGGAGAAACTGCAGTAAAAAATGATAAGCGCCGAACCACGTTGGCCAGTCTTGCTTTGGATTATCATGGCGATCGGGTTAGAAGTTCATTGGATTTCGGTTATCAAAAGAAAACTTTTCACGGTGGTACCATGGGAGTAAATATTAGTGGCGTCGATTTTATTCCACTAGTACCCAATAACAGACATAATTATAGTCAAAAGTGGGGCTATAGTAATATAGAAAATCAATTTGGTCTGGCACGAGCTGAATATGATCTAGCTGATAACTGGATAATATATGCTGGAGCAGGTGGTCAACATAGCCAAGAAATAGGTATCTATAGTTCACCAAAAATACTAAATCGTAAAGGTGATGCTACAGTAAGCCGGCTTGATACCAAACTTTTTACTGATGCATTTAGTGCAATGGCGGGAGTAAGGGGACAACTTGTAACTGGTTTTATCACTCATCGCTTGAATATGGGATATTCTGCACAGAATAAACGTAATAGAATGGCATGGCGAATGTCTACTAATGATCCTATTACCAATATTTATCACACTGGTGACGTTGCTATGCCGGATAATGCTATTTTTGGTGGCAATTATTCTGATCCTTTAACAACAGGGCGCACCTTTACTCAGGGTTGGTTATTAAGTGATACATTAAGTGCGTTTGATGATAAATTACAATTATTAATCGCTGCACGTCATCAGAAAGTGGAGATTCGCAATTATAATAATGTAACGGGTGCTGAAGAGCGTGATGCACGGTATAACAAGAGCCACTGGATGCCTACCTATGGTGTAGTTTACAAACCATGGCAACAGGTTGCTTTATATGCCAATCATACTGAAGCCTTACAACCGGGCAGCATAGCACCAAAGGGTGCATCAAATTATGGTCAAAGTACAGGTATTGTCTACTCCCAACAGAATGAGATAGGGATGAAAATGGATTTTGGCCGGATCGGTGGTACATTAGCATTATTTGAAATTAAAAAACCGTCTGCGCTTTTGGATAGTGTCACAAAACGTTATAGCCTTACTGGTCAACAACGTAATCGAGGTATGGAATTAAACATATTTGGTGAACCGGTATTAGGTTTGCGATTGAATACTAGCGCAACCTGGTTAGCTCCAGTGTTAACAAAGTCACAATATAGAGCCAATGATGGTCATGATGTGATTGGAGTACCGCGTTTTAACATGGTTATAGGCGCTGAATATGATATTCAATCAATAGACGGTTTAACGGCAATAATGCGGATAAATCATTCTGGCTCCCAATATGTAAATGTAGAAAATAGCAGAAAACTTGATAGCTATACCACTTTTGATTTGGCTATGCGTTACAATATGCAAGTTAATCATAATCAAAATGAGATGGTTTGGCGGGTTGGTATTGATAACTTAACTAATGAAAAATATTGGTCTGGAGTTGAAGATTATGGCACCTATATTTTCCAGGGTACACCGCGTATTTTTAAGGTTTCTGTCAGTTATGATTTTTGATTTACCTACAATTTTATTACCGAATGATACTGTATTTGCTTAAAACTTGAATTTGTTTAGTGTTAAAAGTTATTTCGTTAATGATATATGATCTAAAGCGGCTACAATGGTAGCCGTTTCTTTTGTCGTCTACTAACTCGTAAATTTACATTCCTAATGATAATTAGCTTCATATCTCGTAATTTTCTCTATGAGATGATAACAAACTGATTGTTTTGCAAAAATAATTAAGAACAAATTTATTCAATTTTATTTGTCAGCATAATTTACCAAAACCGAAAAAAAAATTAAAATGCATTTAAAATGCAACTTATTGAGAAATGATTATGTGCAAGCTTATTTGTTACAAAAAATTTGCTATCTGGAATAAGAATACTATCCCTTCAGCATTAATGGAACGTCATAATACGCAAGAAGGTACATGGGCCCAATTGACAATATATCGAGGCGGTCTACTGTTTGTGATATTTGATGAAAATGGTAATGAGCAGCAGTATCATTTTAATGTAAAGTGTAAACCAATTCAAATTCAGCCTCAAATGTGGCATAAAATAGAATCTGTTAGTGATGATATTGAGTGTCAACTCTCTTTTTATTGCCGTGAAGAAGTGTTTTTTTATAAAAAAAATGGTCTTACACTTCCACATTCAGAAGTTTGTGCTCTTTCCCTAATTACCAAGCCATGTAAAGTATTAGATTTGGGATCAGGCCGGGGCCGAAACAGCTTTTTTTTTGCATTACAAGGTTATGCAGTGACAGCAATGGATATCAATCCTCAACATATTAATGCCATTGAAATGGTAAAAAAATCAGTTGATTTAAAGCAGATAAAAACAGCAATCTATGACATTAATGATCATGCTTTAACAGAAAATTACGATATAATTATTTCAACTGTAGTCTTGATGTTTTTGCAGAGAAATAAAATCGCTAAGATTATTGAGGACATGCAAAATTATACTAATGATGGTGGTTACAATTTAATTGTTTGTGCAGTTGAAACAGATAATATTCCTAATGAAATTTTACCTTTTGATAGTTTCTTAGCACCTGGTGAATTAATAAATTATTATAAAGAATGGGAGATCATAAAATACAATGAAGAATCTGGGCATTTACATAAAACTGATAAATTTGGCAATCGCATTAAATTGAATTTCGCCACATTAATTGCTCGTAAACTGTGGTTAAAGAAAGTTTAATTGAACTAAGCAAAAAATATTTTTCTAATTATTTCTCTAATAGTTCTGATATAAACTATGTTCTGCAAAAAGCTTTTATATTAAACTTTATTTTTGTACTGAGGAGAATATGACAATGAAAAATTATTTTTTCGCACTAATTCTTTTTTTCTTACTGGCTGGTTGTGTCAGCTCAGATGATTATCAACAACAGTATTATAAAAAGAAGCGTGAAGAGTATCAAATGGGTGTCGGTGTAGTAAGAACCGACAGTCAACGAAGAGCTATCATGTCAGGTGAAAAGCCTGATTGGTCAGAATTACCAGAATCTCGAGTATCTAAAGAAAATTAAATAAATTATAAATAATTAATTTTAAATATTTCTCTTGTCTGTTGTGCATTGAAAATAATATTTTGATGCACAGTAAATAATATTTTACTGACTATATAAAATGTTTAATTATTATAACTTATTGTTGGTAATGTTTTATATTTAATTATAAAAATAATACACTCAACTAAATTTTTTATTAAGAGATAAAATTTTGCTGTTTTGCTATTATATTAAATTATTTTTTATATAAGTAATTTTTTTATTTAATATAATGTCATTAATTAAACAATATTAACCTCATTCATCAAAAAATTATTTTTTAATTTAAAAGTAAACACTTTTAATGATATTTAATTTTTTTTAAGTAAAATTTTTCAAATTAAAAATTACATGATTTTAGTTGGTTGTAAATTAATGCATTATATGAAAATAAAAAAGATCTCAATAAAAAAAATTATTTAATTTTACTTGATCAAATGTCGTTATTAATTTAATAATCTCAATGGTATTCTAATTACTTATATTTATTTTGTTAATGAAATATTTTTCTAACAGACGCTTTATTAAATTACATGATTAATTAAGAGATTTATAAGATGAAAAATAATTTCTTATTAATACTATTTATATTAATTGTTGTAACTGCATTTTCAAGTGTAAGTTCTAATCGTGAATCAATGCATGGATTTATATATACACCTAAAAGCCGTTCGGTTTTATGCTGGATAGAGCAGAATAATGATTGCGGTAGTGCTAGTAGCGACCCAATGTCGATTGAAGGTGCACGTGGTTTTCCGAAATGAGGCGCCAAAGATGGTAGAATAGCTAGCGGTGATAATTTTTGGTTTAGCCAATTAGATCAGCAAAATATCGATCGCTGGCAAAAAAATAATATTAAAGTAGGTAAGAATATATTTGAATGGTTTTTAACGCAGCCAAATCATACAGTTAGTTGGGAGTTTTATATTACCAAGCAAAACTGGGATCCAAATGCTCCATTAACACGCAATTCGTTTGAATCAAAACCATTTTGTTTACGATCTAATGATGGAAAAAGATTAACTGTTGATGAGGTGAAAATTGAATGCGATGTGCCAAAACGTAGTGGCTATCAAATTATTTTAGGTTTATGGACAATAGCTGATACGGATTCAGCGTTTTATCAAGTAATAGATGTGAATATATCAGATAAATAATAGTTAAATAGTTAGTAAAAAATTTTTTCAATTTGGATAAAAGATAAAAATTAGTGCTTATTCGTTAATATATTATCGGATGTAAAATATCTATTTTTTTCTTTACTGTTGGTATCATATGTGTTTTTTTAAAGAGGTTATATTAAATAAAAAGTGAATAAATATATTTTTGAGTAGTTATTGTATGTAACATACTTAGTATATAAATAATATTTTTTAAAAAAGCCTTAAATTTGGTAATTTATTGATTTTTTTGTCGTGTTATTATTCCTTTTTTAAAAAATAAATTTAAAGATACTCTTAATTAAATATTGATATTATTCAAAAATAAATATGGAGTAAATAAATTATGACCATTCAACGTGGTATACGTAATAATAATCCAGGGAATATAGACTATAACCCTATTAATAAATGGCAGGGTGCATTACCTCATGATCCATCAATTGAAAAACGATTTTGTCGGTTTGAATCTCCGGAATGTGGTATTCGCGCTATAATGGTATTACTAAGCACATATCAACAAAAGTATGGTTTAAAAACTATATCCGATTTAATTAATCGATGGGCGCCAAATAATGAAAATAATACAAACGCATATATTATAAGCGTATCCAATAGAATGAACTTATCACCTAAAACAGTTGTTAATGTAAAAGATAAAGCAACATTAAAAGCTATAATATTTTATGAAAATGGTCAACAGCCTTATAATGATGCTATATTTGATAAAGCGTATAAATTAATATAACTAAATGTTATTAATCCTATTGTATAACAAAATAAATTTTATTCTATAAATAAAAACTCGTTAACTTTAACATTATAGCTAGATATAATTTTTTGTTTTTTTCTAGTATGGTTTTTTAATAAAAATAATTACCGGTAACTAAAAGAAAATTATAGATTGAAAAAAGCTTTATAATTAACAAAAATACAGATAATACATTTTTTTGTTAATTATATTTAGTAAAATTCTTTAATCATCGAATAGGTTTCTTAGCTTTATTACTGCAAACTTTCAATTTTATTTTGAGCATTAACAAAATGTTAAGTTTGTGCTTACTATTTATTGCCAACACAAAAATATCCATCTTAATAACTTGCTAATTTTATACAGATAAAATTTCAACTATTGCTAACCAGGCTATAAACGTCAGGTTCGGCTTGGTTATTATAAAAAGCGACAGTGATATAACAAAATATAAAAATGAATAATATTGTAAGTTACGTAAAACTAATAGTGAGTTTGTTCTTTTTATAGATTAATTTTTAATAAGTTTGCGGTAACTATTATTTATCAAAGATAGTATGAATTGAAATGGTATAATTATAATAAAAGAGGATAAAATTTGCGCTAAATTTACTTTTAATAGATATAGTTGTAAAAATCATTTTTTAAGTGCTATCCCTTACTATGTGATTATGTAATTGACTTGAAATTTTAAACAATTTATAAAAACAGTTGTTATACTATTAATTAATAATTTTATTAACTTATGGTTAAAGTATAGATTAACTACAAGCCTATTGCGTTAATTGGATTACAATTGATTAAAAAAATTAACAATTACAATTAATTGTGAATTTATTATTAATTATATATAATTGTAATGTTGTACCTCTTTGTTATTAAGATTATTGCTATTATTTATGGTGATAATAAAAATAATAGTTTATGTAAATAAGCAGAGAGATTATAGTTTATTCTGCTAAATTATAAAAATGTAGCTATAAATAAGCTGCTAATGAAAACTAAGCGTATAGTCAAAAGTTTTGACCTAAATTATTTAGGTGTAAGAAGTCGAGTGTATGAGAAGTAATGCTGTTGTAAGGGTAGGTATCAAACACTTATATGGAGATGATATGCGAAAGTTGTTTATGATGTTATTGGTGCTAATGATAGTGGGTTGTTCGTCTAAAACCCCTATCGTTGATAGAGGTAATTATTATATCGATAAATCTTTTTCATCGATAAGCCAAGATGATCGAGTGAAATTTTTAATATTTCATTATACGGCAGTAAATGATGCTCGTTCATTACAGATTTTAACTCAAGCTAAAGTCAGTGCTCATTATCTTATTCCAGAAATACCGAAAACAAAAAGTGGAAAGCCAGTTATATTTAACCTTGTTCCAGAAGATAAAAGAGCATGGCATGCAGGTTTAAGTAATTGGAATGGTAGACTTAATCTTAATGATAGTTCTATTGGTATAGAAATAGTTAATAAAGGGTTTACTGAAGACATGCTTGGCAATAAGGTTTGGTATTCTTTTAATGAACAGCAAATTTCCGCTATCATTGTTTTAGCTCAAGATATCATAAAAAGATATAACATAACTCCAGATAATGTTTTAGCACATAGTGATATTGCACCATTGAGAAAGTATGATCCTGGTAAAAATTTTCCATGGAAACGTTTAGCTGAGCTTGGTATTGGAGCTTGGCCAGAAGAAATGACGGTTAAGAAATATTTGGCAGGTCGATCACCCTATGCACCAGCTAGTATATCGGTTATCCAAAAATATTTGCAGAAATATGGTTATGATAAAATTCCACAATCCGGTGAACTTGATGAGGAAACACGCAGAACAATTAGTGCATTTCAGCTACATTTCCGCCCAGCTAATATAAGTGGTAATGCGGATGCTGAAACAGAAGCTATTGCCCGCGCATTAGTTGAAAAATATAGAAATCAGAGTAGTTAGTGGTTAACAATGACTAACGGTTTGAGATAACATAATTGTATTTTATAAACTAAGCCCCTGACAATTGAATATTCATTGAAAGGGGTTTTTTATAGCCAATAGAGATATTAGCTGTTTTTATTCACTTAATATTATGTTGTTATTTAGTTGATTAGTGATTAAAAGTGTATTTATAATTGTTAATATTAATTTTGCCTTGAATTGTGTCAAAAATAGTTTCAATATTTTCTTATATTTACAAATTTTTTCAAAGTCTACATATTCCAAATATTAACTAACATAGATAATAAATTTTATGGATAAAATAATTATTCATAACAGTAATTTATTTTACATTTATTATAATGATAACGTATTTAAACTAACTTGAAGGTAGTAATAATGAAATTTGTAAAATATGCACTTTTATCAATGGCATTAATTTCATTTGGTAGTATGGCTGCTTCTACTCCAATGAATGCAAGTGGTCAAACTAATGCTGGACAGCAACAAGTCAAAACTAAACAAATATCTCATACTGGCAAAGTAAAAGCGAAAAAAGCTTCTCATATTAAATCTGGAGCTAAAAAGACAGCAGACAAAGCTATGACTAAAGCAAATTAATTTTGTCGTACTAGCTATAAATTAAAATAGCGGCCGCATATAATAGTGGTCGCTATTTTATATTTATTGGTATTAACAAATTAAAAGTTATTGATGATGATATTGACTAATGCTGTTATTTGGAAAAGTTATTGATGCATATAAGAAAATTTCTATCTCTGGAAATATAAAAGAATAATAAATTTATCTTACATGAAAATAATTATCATTTTGTTATTTAGAATCAAACAGCTATAAATAAAAAAACATTAGCTATTTTTTTATTATAATAGAATAAATATATATCTTAAATTATTATATAAAAATAATTTAATGAGAAAAATATAAACTATATTTTGATATGAAATTGATATCAGCTTTTATGCTAGATGTTGAATCAGCAAGTTTTTATAGGCCGGCTTCGTTTAATAAATCCAAATCAACGAGCAGTCAATAGCTCAGTGCGTTAGAAGATATTTTTTGGTTGTAAATTATTTGACAGACGTTCTAATAATTCGATATTAAAAATAAATGAGAATAGAAAAATTTTCCAGAGTGTAAATGTTATTATATTTTTATTATCGGTTAGAAAAGTTTGTATGATTTAGCAGAATATTATAAATGCTATCTTAGCAGGTTTAACAGAGTAGTTTGGTTATTGAGTGTAATATATTTTATAAGGATATCCCAGATAATTTTATCTGGGATTATATATTAAATATTATTAAAAATAATAGACTAAACCTAAACCTAAAACATTGTCAGTACTGATGCCATAATTTTCAGTAAATTTATTTTTATCTAATAAATTAATTTTATAATCTAACAGCGCAGCAAAATTCTTATTAAAATAGTAGAATGAGCCCAGCGATATGAATTTGTTTAAGTAATTATCGCCATATTCGCCAAGATCTTTTCCTTTCGCTTGAATATAAGCTAATGATGGTTTCAAACCATAATCGAATGTATATTGAGCGACAATTTCGAAAGTTTCTTTTTAGGTGCAATATTGGTGTTAATTGAACCAAAAGGCGTCATGTTACGTGTTTCAATATAAGTTGATGCTAAATAGACGTTATTAGCATTATATTTGGCACCAATGCTCCAAGCTTCTGCACGTTTTCCATTAGCATAGTAATAAGCTATGTTATTATTGACATTATGTGAATTGCTGTAACTTCCACCAAAACTTAGGCCAAAATCAGTATTATAAATTATTGATAAACCGTAGCCATCACCGTTATTTTGCTTGGCTGTATTTACACCTGATTTATTATTAGTAGTATTTTTTCCTTGGTATTGTAATGCAATGTTTAATCCATCAACATAGCCAAATAAATTGTTGTTGCGATAGGTAAGTAGGTTTCTATTTCTACCATTCATATAATTGTCAGCCATTGAAATGCCATCATCCCAAAAAATAGGCAAAACATCAATCCAGCCGTCAATGTGATATAGTACACCATAGTTACGGCCATAATCTATCGAGCCTAAATATTTATGATTAATTCCAACATAGGCTAATCGATTTTTATCTATATGGTTATCCTCAGTTTTATTAGCCATTGTTTCCCATTCAAATTGACCAAATCCAGTGAGGTTAGCGGAAATTTCGGTGCTACCTTTGATTCCAACACGAACTCTTGAATCATCTCCACTACTTTTGCTCTTACCTATATGATTTCGTACATCAACTTTTCCATACAAATCTAACTTATTTCCATCTTGATTATATATTTCAGCGCCATTAGCAATATTATTTATGGAAAATACTAACGTTAACAATGCAATACGCCTTATTTTCATTCTATTCATCCTCTTCTCTTGTTTGTTTTGTTTTTGTTAATTTTAAACACTGTGGTTTGTTGTAAATATTTTATGTTTTTGTTTCATATAAAGACAATAAAAATATATATATTTATGATCAGGCGCAAAATTTGCAGCTAATTAGTATGATTTATTAAATAAAGAAACAACAAAATAACTTGTTAATATTATGATAGATTGGTTTTTACATTGGATTATTTTGCCTACGATTTTTTATTTTATATGAATTAATTTTATATACTCTTCTTTAATTACAATCTATTTTTTATTTATTATTAAAAAAGTTTTATCATGTATAAATTGACAAAAGGATAAATATGTCAGTTATTTTTTCAATGTTTTTTTGTTTTGTTTTTGCTTCTTTACAATAAAATATATTTCTATTTTTCATATTATTTGTTGGACAATATTTTGCTATAAAGTATCAATAATGAAACTTTGGTTATAATTTAAAATGGACTTTATTTTTATAACTCTAATATTATTTATAAATAAAGTTAATGAATTATTTATTTGTCGAAAGTTTTATAGATATTTAATTAGATAGATGGTTTTTTAAAATTTTCACATTGCTTATTTTATTAAAATATTTTTTTGTGTTGGGTTATGGTTCTAAATTAGTCTCAGATATTAATTTTAGGAGATGGTTTATGATAAAAATGAAGAATCTCATAATAATGGTTTTTCTTTTTGTAATTTCATTTGGTGTTTTATCTCAAGAGGTTATTACTGCCTCAGCAATTAGTCTTAATGAAGCCATTGAAAATTTAGAGAACAAAGCGAAAGAGAAAGATTCTACTATTGTGAAAATAACTTCTGCGGGAGGAAAAAATTACATAAGAGCAAGTGCAATTATAGAGAAAAATAAATAATTAGTTTTGTGTGCCTATTATTTACCCTTCGTTTCTTAGCATCCTCTATTATAGAGGATGCTATTTTTTATTTAATTTATTTTAATGACAATTATCACAGTAGACTTAGATATATAAGATAACAAAGTTAACCTATTATTAATATTTAAAAATCCCCATCATATTAATTAACTTAAATTTAACATATACAACTAAGCTATGGTGCTTACCGTGCAATTACTTGTAGTTACAGTTTAGTTAATGCTTTTAACTTATTTTTAATATATAAAATTTTATTCTGATATAGTGCAATTAAATACAATTGCACAGATTTTTCATTTAAACAAAATATTAAAATAAAATATATTATAAATTTTTTACTTTTTAAATATTCTTTTTTATTTTAAAGATGAAACTATTTCATAGAGTAACTTAATGATTTTTTTTGATTATCTTTAACAAATTATTTCTTCTTGTTTGGCAATTAATCACCTAAAAATTCGTTTATTATTAATATTGCATCAAAATTGACTATTATTATTCTTACTCTTTAACGAAAGGAATATTGATATGCTTTGGAAGAATACTTCCACCCAGTTTGGTCATATATCAATTTTAATTCACTGGTTGGTTGCGATTACTGTTTATGGAATGTTTGCGTTGGGGCTTTGGATGGTCTCTTTAAATTACTATGACGCTTGGTATCACAAAGCGCCAGAAATTCATAAGAGCATCGGTTTTATTTTGTTTTTGCTGATGATGTTTCGTGTTCTATGGCGCTTCATATCACCGCCGCCTAAACCATTAGATAGCTATAGCAACTTAGTAAAAATAAGTTCTACTCTCGTCCAAATTTCACTTTATTTACTTTTATTTGGCATATTTCTTAGCGGTTATTTAATTTCTACTGCGGATGGCCAGCCTATTTCAATATTTGGCTATTTCGAGATCCCGGCAATATGGTCAGATGAAGGCGTGCAGGCTGATAGTGCCGGTGTTGTACATCTTTATTTGGCATGGACACTAATTATTCTTTCTATTCTTCATGCGATTGCAGCATTAAAACATCATTTTATTGATCGTGATATTACCCTAAAACGCATACTTGGCATCCCTGCAAGAAAATAATTTATTGGAGATAGTTATGTTGAAAAAATTTTTTTTAGCTATAGTAACCGCAATTTTGCTATCGAGCATTAATACAGCAATAGCCGCTAATTATAAAATTGATAATGAAGGTCAACATGCTTTTGTTCAGTTTCGCATTCAACATTTAGGTTACAGTTGGATTTATGGTAGTTTTAAGAATTTTACTGGTAGTTTTACCTTTGATGAAAAAAATCCACAAAATGATCAAGTTAAGGTGGTGATCAATACTGCCAGCATTGATACTAACCATGCAGAACGCGATAAGCATTTGCGCAGTGCCGATTTTTTTAATGTAAAAAAATATCCGCAGGCAACTTTTATTTCAACTAAGGTTAGTCAAGTCAAGGGGGCTTATCATATCGATGGGCAACTGACACTAAATGGTGTAACAAAACCGTTAGTACTTAATGCTATCTTAATTGGTGAAGGTGACGATCCATGGGGAGGTTATCGTGTTGGTTTTGAGGCAACTGGAAAGATTAAATTGAAAGATTTTAACTTTAAAAAAGATCTTGGCCCTAAATCGCAAGAAGCTGAGCTGATTATTTCTCTTGAAGGTGTTAAATTACCATAAAATAAAAGTAATATTGAAAGAGCCTGTATAGGCTCTTTCGATTATGTTGGAAAAATAGCAGTATATTAAGCAAGCTATTTTAATTTATGGCTATTTAATGAATAGCAATTTGATTGTATTTAAATTTTATTTTTACTCTGTAACAACTAATAAGCAATCAAGTATTACTGTTAATTTTTGCCAGCAATATGAAAATTTTTTTTTACAATTATTCTCTTTAAATTTTCATTATATTCAAGTTTATTATTTTTAATTTTGCTATGCTGATAATTAAAGCAGTGAGAAGGGCGTTATATATATGAGATTTAATCTATTAATTTTCTTCATCAGTTTTTTGTTATTGGGTTGTGAGCAACAATTAAAACTAAATGGTGAAAATAAGCAATTATTACGTTCTTCTATTACTGAAGTACGAGATTCTCTCTCTTTTGAAAAACAGCAACAATTTGACGAAGCTATTGATATTACTATGTTTAATAGTATTAATTTTGATGAATATCGCCAACTTGGTGAAAGAGCTGCTTCCAGAGCATTGGAAAAACGGATTTGTCGAACATTAGATGGTAAAACAGCAGAACAAGTTATTAATGATGCAAAAAAGATAAAAATAGATCGCCTAGCATTTGATGAAAATTTGCTTTTTTAATTAAATAACTTACGATTTTAATTATTATTTTCGTTTATTAACTTAGCGGCTTGATTCTATTATTTACCAACTTAAACAAAAACTAAACCATAAGTAACACGATAATTGGAAAAGCTATTTAGCTTCATTATAATCTGCTCGAGTTAATATTAATTTTTAATATTAAGCACGGTGCAGTATCTCGTTAGGCGAGGCTCCTATACAAACATAGGTTACTGATCTGACGACGTCGAGAGACGCCCAAGATCAGGACAGGATATATCGAGTCAAGGTGTATCCCCATGTAACTTCCTGCTGGTTGCAGGATACGTTGTATAGTGCTAAAACTGAGACGTTGAGATAGCTTAATATTCTCGCATCTGGTTTTGCCCCTATTTGAGAACTGTTTGCAGTATATAACAGTGATAGGGTTTCGAAAATGAAGTTAACATCCCTACAAAAAACGGCTCCCAGCGTGGTGTGTCCGGCCAATAGTCATGCAGAAAATTTCAATGAGCAACATCATAATAATTTTGATGAAGTAAAAGTTAGTGCTTATATGAGTCAATCTTATATCGCTGTTTCGATGAATGATTCTGTTGCTGCTATTAAAAATAATCTGGCTAATATAATTACCGGCGATCAGATCCCGACTTATCTTTATGTCATTGATAAAGATAAATATCTAAATGGCCTGTTATTGATGAAAACATTATTAACCTCATCAAATGAACTCCTTGTCTCAGATATTATGCGACGTGATTTTTTTTCTGTTTCACCGGAACAATCACGTGAAGAGGTTTTTGCCCTGCTTAATCATTGTGATATTGATTCTATTCCGGTTGTAGAGTTTTCTAAATTAAAAGGAGTATTACGCGCTCAAGATATCGCTGAATTAATTGAGGATGAGAATACCCAAGATGCCCACTTGCAAGGGGCAACATTACCTTTAGAAGAGCCTTATATGTCGACCAGCCCAATAACATTATGGCGTAAACGCGTTGTTTGGTTATTGATGTTGTTTGTGGCTGAAGCCTATACAGGTACAGTATTGAAAGCCTTTTCCGATCAGCTGGAATCTGCCATTTCATTAGCTTTTTTTATTCCTTTATTAATAGGCACAGGCGGTAACAGTGGTACTCAGATAACTTCTACTTTGGTTAGGGCAATGGCGCTAGGAGAAGTGAGTTTACGTAATTTAGGTGTTGTGCTTAAAAAAGAGATATCTACATCATTTTTAGTGGCATTAACAATAGGTTGTGTCGGCATATTTCGTGCTTGGATCCTGGACGTTGGCTATCAAGTTACCCTGGTTGTTCGTTTGACTATGATGGCAATTACTGTGTGGAGTGCGATCGTTTCTTCTATTATTCCAATGGTACTTAAACGATTGAATATTGATCCTGCAATTGTTTCTGCGCCTTTTATTGCTACGTTTATAGATGGCACAGGATTAATCATTTACTTTGAAATTGCTAAGATGATTATGACTGATTTAGCGTGATCAACAGGGGAGAGTGAATTGCTCTCCTATTGATTCTGCCAAATAAGATATTGACCACATTTTTTGCAAATATACTCCCCTTTCCCGTGTTGGATTTTGTTGTGCCGGCGTAGAGTCAATTGATGTGATAGGTCGCACTGGCAATGGTAATGAAAGATCTGCTTACGAATTGAGTTTAATGCAAACTGATGCGTTGTCTGTGGTGGGACTTCGAGGATCACTGCCATCATCCATTTCCATTCTTTACCATGAGGGGCTGTTTTGCCAAAACAGTGATAAACCAACAAGTGGGCTAACTCATGAGGAATAACTTGATTAACAAAAATCTCACCATTTTCAATTAGTAAAATGGGGTTAAGACGAATTTCCCATGCTTGTAGATGGGCACTACCGGCAATGGTTCCTCGCTGTCGGTAATTAATCAACGGTGCTGTAAAGTTTTTTCCCAATTTAGTACTCGCGGTAGCCAGTTTGTTGCGTAATACGTGCATGACAATCTGTTGTAAAGCGATCGGTATTCGCTGTGATTTCATATTATTAATCTAGTTAAATGGCAAAGAGTGAGCTCAGAATAAAAGAAATTAATTTATTATGGTCTTTATTAATTAAATGTTGGAAAAATTCAATAATTAATTGCTATTTTTGGCTAGCTCTAAAATAGCAAAAGGGAGAGTTATCTAACTGTCCCTTTGCTGTTTTAACAAGATAAAATCGACGACTAGTTAGTTAAACCTGCGGCTGCACGGAGTTCAGCAATTTTATCTGTTTTTTCCCATGGAAATTGAGAACGGCCAAAATGTCCATATGCTGCAGTTTGATGGTAAATAGGTTGTAATAAATTGAGCATTTTAACTAGACCATAAGGACGTAGGTCAAAAATTTCATGCACTAAATGAACCAGAGTTTCATTGGCTATTTTTTCTGTACCAAAAGTTTCGAGCATGATAGAGGTAGGCTCAGCGATGCCAATTGCATATGAAATTTGAATTTCACAGCGATCAGCCAGTCCTGCGGCAACAATATTCTTTGCTACATAGCGCGCAGCATAGGCAGCAGAACGATCGACTTTAGAGGGATCTTTTCCAGAAAAAGCCCCACCACCATGGCGGGCCATGCCACCGTATGTATCGACGATAATTTTACGGCCGGTTAAGCCACAATCGCCCATTGGGCCGCCGATAACAAAACGCCCAGTTGGATTAATAAAATATTTGGTATTTTTATGTAGCCATTCTGTCGGTAATACTGGCTTAATAATTTCGTCTATTACAGCTTCTGATAAGGTCTCTTGTTTAATTTCCTCAGCATGCTGCGTAGATAAAACAATGGTATCAATGCCTACTATTTTATTATTTTCATATTGGAAAGTGATTTGGCTTTTAGCATCTGGACGTAACCAGGGCAAGGTACCATTTTTTCGCACTTCAGCTTGGCGTTCGACTAAGCGGTGGGCATAAGTAATTGGCGCTGGCATAAGAACATCGGTTTCGTTATTAGCATAACCAAACATGATCCCTTGATCACCAGCTCCTTGTTCTAAGGGATTTGCGCGATCGACGCCTTGATTAATATCAGGAGATTGTTTGCCAATTGCACTGATAACAGCACAGGAGTTGGCATCAAAGCCCATATCGGAGCTGGTATAGCCAATTTCGCGTATTGTACGCCGCGTAATTTCTTCAATATCTACCCAAGCGCTGGTCGTAATTTCACCGCCAACCATTACCATACCTGTTTTTACGTAGGTTTCACAGGCAACGCGTGCTTTTGGATCTTGCTCAAGAATTGCATCAAGAACCGCGTCTGAAATTTGGTCAGCGATTTTATCAGGATGACCTTCTGAGACTGATTCAGAAGTAAAAAGATGTGTGGTCATAGATGTTTTGTTACCTTAAAAATTCGTAGAAACTGAATTAGATGTATTACCATCCAGACGTCCATTTTAATGTTAATTTAGCACTATGGCTAGCGGTTTTTTATATTTGTTTATTGTTAAAAACGGATTTGCTAAATAGAGATAAATTTGTTGATGTTTTATTCAATTTGATTTTGCATTTTTCTTCTAATAAAGGTATAAACAGCGCGATAACTGATGAACCTTTTTTCTCATCAGGCGTTATGCGGTAGTATCGATATTGATGCTACTTCTCAATTTAAAATGGTTATGTTCTGAAATTGAATTTATAAAACCATGTTTTGAGGTGAATGGGTAATGTTCCATTATCAGCAAATAGCAAATTACCAATCATCACAGCTTAATGTCTGTGTACCCGCTTCTTTTTCCTTTCTCTATATTACGACTGCTAGTCGAAATTATAGGTCGTACTCGAGACAGACTAAAATCATTTATTGATAAGTTATTTTGCAACTTTAAATAACAGAATGATTATTGAATTGTCATTAATCCTTTTTTTAATTAGATAGAGTTATTGCTGTTTCCTGCAGTTTTAAAATTTGCACAGAATATTATCTTGTTAGATATGATAAAATAGGAAAGAAGTGAAACTCATACTCCATTTCAGGAGATAACTATGAAGAATAATATCGCGCGTAAAATGCAACAAACCTACAATATTGCATATTGGGGAGGTGGCTATTACCAAGTTAATGAACAAGGTAATATTAGTGTTTGTCCAAATCTTGACCAACCAGAAGCAAAGATTGATTTAGCCGCATTAGTTGAACAAGTACAGGAAGAACAACAACATTTACGTTTGCCGGCACTATTTTGTTTTCCGCAAATTTTGCAACATCGATTGCGCTCAATTAATGCTGCATTTGAACGGGCGCGTCGCGATTATGGCTACCAAGGTGACTACTTTCTTGTCTACCCAATTAAAGTAAATCAGCAGCGGCGAGTGATTGAAACTTTAGTGAGATCAGGTGAACCTTTAGGTTTAGAAGCCGGCTCCAAAGCAGAATTAATGGCTGTATTAGCCCATGCAGGTATGACGAAATCGGTGATTGTTTGTAATGGTTATAAAGATCGGGAATATATTCGTTTAGCGTTGATCGGCGAAAAACTTGGCCATAAGGTCTACTTAGTGATTGAAAAAATGACTGAAATTGATCTAGTTCTAGATGAAGCGAAAAGATTAGATGTTATTCCTCGTTTAGGAGTAAGAGCGCGTTTGGCATCACAAGGTTCGGGTAAATGGCAAGCAAGTGGCGGTGAAAAATCAAAATTTGGTTTGGCCGCTGCTCAGGTTTTACAGTTGGTTGATACATTAAGAAGTGTTGGGCGGTTGGAAAGTTTACAATTATTACATTTCCATTTAGGTTCTCAGATGTCTAATATCCGTGATATTGCGACAGGCGCGAGAGAGTCAGCTCGTTTTTATGTTGAGTTACATAAGTTAGGTGTCAAGATTGAGTGTTTTGATGTAGGTGGTGGTCTTGGCGTTGATTATGAAGGTACGCGTTCACAGTCGGATTGTTCTGTCAACTATGGTTTAAATGAATATGCCAATAATGTTATCTGGGCAATAGGGGAAGCCTGTGATGAACATGGGCTAGGGCATCCAACGGTGATCACGGAATCAGGTCGAGCGCTAACCGCTCATCATACCGTATTAGTTTCTAATGTCATTGGTGTTGAACGTAATGAATTTACTAAGATCACACCACCACCGAAAGATACCGAATTATCACTTATTTCTCTGTGGGAAACTTGGAATGAAATGCAACAGGGAAATAGCCGTTCATTACGTGAATGGCTGCATGATAGTCAACTTTCCTTATATGATGTGCATACCCAATATGCCCATGGCATGTTGAATTTAACAGAGCGTGCTTGGGCTGAAGAGCTCTATCTTAATATTTGTCGTCGTATTCAGCAGGATTTAGATCCCAGTAATCGCGCTCATCGTCCTATCATCGATGAGTTACAAGAGCGGATGGCTGATAAGCTATATGTGAACTTTTCACTATTTCAATCTATGCCGGATGCATGGGGTATTGACCAACTTTTCCCCGTACTGCCAATTCAAGGATTAAATGCGCCATTAGAGCGTCGAGCGGTGTTATTAGATATTACCTGTGATTCAGATGGTATTATTGACCATTATATCGATGGTGATGGTATTGCTGCTACTATGCCAATGCCTAATTATGATCCGGAAGAGCCGCCAATGATAGGATTTTTTATGGTAGGAGCTTATCAAGAAATATTAGGTAATATGCATAATTTGTTTGGCGATACAGCGGCGATTGATGTCTATATTGATAATTCAGGTGAAGTCAGGTATTTACAAAGTGAAGAGGGGGATTCAGTGGCGGATATGCTCCATTACGTCAAGTTAGATCCTAAAATGCTATTGACGCTTTTTCGTGATCAAGTCAATAGTAAAGATTTGACGAAAAGTTTAAAGGAGCAGTTTCTGGCTGAATTTGAAACAGGATTATATGGTTACACCTATCTGGAAGGTGAGACAATATAAGTTAGCCAAGGTTATTGAGCAATAATGGAATAATCTTATCTGGTGCGCTGTAAAAGCTTGTTCTTTAGCGCTAGCTGGATGCCAAGCAGAAGAGCAGTGATCTTAATAGTGAAGGTTATTCATTAATAAACAGTTTGAGATAAATTATATGATTAATAATACATTAAATAATCAGGAAGATAATTCTTTGGTTTCTAATGCCTTTGGTTTCATGCGTTTTCCACTCCATTTTTCACCTTATAATAGTGATGCACAGTGGGTTATCACCGGTGTCCCTTTCGATATGGCGACATCAGGCCGTGCTGGCAGCCGGCATGGGCCGGCTGCTATTCGGCAAGTATCAGCAAACCTGGCATGGGAAGGTAAACGTTGGCCATGGCAGTTTGATCTCAAAGAGCAGTTAAAAATAGTTGATTGTGGTGATCTCGTTTTTGCTTTTGGCGATGCACAAGATATGAGTGATAAGTTGCAAGCCCATATCGAAAAGTTATTGGCATCTGGCAAAAGATGTTTAACCTTTGGTGGCGATCACTTCGTTACTTTACCTTTATTACGTGCTCATGCTAAGCATTTTGGTAAAATGGCGTTGGTTCATTTTGACGCACATACCGATACCTATAGCAATGGTAGTAAATTTGATCATGGTACTATGTTTTATCATGCGCCTAGTGAAGGGCTTATTGATGCGACTCACTCCATTCAGATTGGTATTCGGACTGAATATGATAAAGACAATGGTTTTACGGTATTGGATGCGGCTTATGTGAATGACGCCCGGCCGGAAGATATTATTGACCAGATAAAGTCCACAGTGGGTGAATTACCTATATATTTAACCTTTGATATTGATTGTCTAGATCCGGCTTTTGCGCCGGGTACCGGAACCCCCGTTGTTGGTGGATTAACCAGCGATCGTGCCTTAAAGTTATTGCGGGGCTTGCAGCCATTAAATATTGTTGGTATGGATATTGTGGAAGTGGCTCCGGCTTATGATCAATCACAAATTACTGCCTTAGCGGCAGCCACCATCGCATTAGATATGCTTTATATTCAGGCGACTAAAAAATCCTAACTGAACTACATAATTTTACAACAAAATGTGCCATTTTTGGCACATTTTTGTTTGTGCTTAAGTCAACTAATTATCTGTTAAATTGAAACAATATTATTTAAGTCATGCAATCAATCTAAATTTATTTTTTATTTATTAAACTTAGTTATTTGGTTATATTTTTTGTAATAAAATAGGTAAACCGTTACTCTTTTATAATAAAAGTAAAGTATAAATGCATCGCATATCAAATAATTTAATCTTAAATACTGCCTATCATCAACAAATGGCAGTCGAATCTGCTGATTCTGCTAGTTATCAGGTAAGTCAGCCAATAACTGGCATTCCAGCAACACATTTAAAAACTCTTTCTAATTATGCCATTCAAAAAAATCTCATTTATGGTATTAGACCGATTAGTCCCTTAGCGACATCTTTAATAGAAGCCGGTTATCCGACTAAGCCGCTTAGCATCAAAGGAAAGAGCGCCGATTGGGGGCCACAAGCCGGATTTATTTGTGTTGATCAAAATTTTAGCAAGCTTGTCGGACAGCCAGAGCGAGTGAAAAAGTATAATGCCTTGATCCGAAAAAACCTAGAAAATGGCGACGCAGTAAGTGTGCCTTTAACTATACCCCGTGACAGGATCAATGAATTGATCAAGTTAACTTGCCTCGAATTATCTCAACCGCATGGTGACAAAATGGTTTTGTTAGCGCGATCACCAACTGGACAGGAATATCAATTTGAAGCTATTTATCAATCTAATAGTAATAATTACTATCGAATAGAAATAGCTGGGAAACCTATTTATGTCTTGAGTCAACCGGAAATACACGAACCATCTTAACCTCCAAAGGGTACTCCCACCGACATAAGGTGGGAGGGACTTGGTCGGGCTTGAAAAGCCCGAAGAATGATCAGCCACGCTGATTTTGAATGTATTGCTTAACAACTTCCAGCGGTGCTCCCCCGCACGAACCTGCAAAGTATGATCGAGACCACAACACTGGCTTGCCGTAAGCCCCACGCAAGTCTAGAAACTCATTACGCAGACGACGAGACGTTACCGCTTTCAGCGAGTTTACTAGTACTGACAACTGCACTGTGGGCGGGTACTCGATCAGCATATGAACGTGATCGGACTCTCCGTTACTTTCCTTTAAATCAGCCCCAAAGTCGCGACACACTTCACCTGCATACTGATGAAATGCTTTGTAGTGCAAGCCACTGAGTACTTTCTTTCGGTACTTAGTCACAAAGACAAGGTGAACATGTAAAAGAAACGCTGCATGTCTTGAACGGTTGATTTTATATTTTGCATTGAAATTAACCGGATATACGGTAAGATAGTGAGATAATTTACTACACACTGAGTAATAATGCTAATTCTAAAAGCCTACAAATTCAGACTCGAACCAACCGAAAACAGTCGCAACGTTTGCGGCAGTTGTGCGGATGCGCTCGTTTTATCTGGAATTACGGGCTAGCAGAGACGCAACGCATTATTGAATCCGGCGGTAAACTACCGTCAGCGTTTGAACTAAATCGGATGCTCACAGAATGGAAAAAAAGCCGGAACATTCCTTTTGCAAGAAGCCTACACGGATAATCTTCAGCAGAAACTCAAAGATCTGCACGGGGCATGGAAACGCTGCTTTGATAAAAAACTGGCAGCAAAAGCTCCTGTATTTAAAAGGAAAAATGACGGGCGTGATTCAGTTCGTTTTGTTAATTTTGATAAATATTGTCAGCTCGATAATGGCAGAGTGAGATTACCGTCAGGTTTGGTATGGGTAAAGTTCCGGCAGTCGCAAAAGCTGTACGGTAAGATTAAAACGCAACCGTTAGCCAACATGCGGGACACTGGTATATATCGTTTCAGGTCGAACTGGAAATGGACATTCAGCCTCATTCGTCAGCAACAATGATTGGTTTGGATGCAGGTGTAACCAGACTCGCCACGCTGTCAGACGGCACAGTGTTTGAACCTGTAAACAGTTTTAAAACCAACCAAAAAAAGCTGGCGAAATTCCAGCGTCAGTTAAGCTGTAAAGTTAAATTCAGCAATAACTGGAAAAAACAGAAGCGAAAAATCCAACGTCTCCACTCGCATATAACCAATATCCGCAAAGACTACCTTCACAAAGTCACCAGTGAAATCAGCAAAACCACGCGATGATCGTCATTGAGGACTTAAAGGTCAGTAACATGTCGAAATCGGCAAAAGGTACACAAGAGCAGCACGGACGGAATGTCAGGGCAAAATCAGGACTTAACCGTTCGATACTGGATCAGGGTTGGTATGAAATGCGCCGTCAGCTTGAGTACAAGCAGCTATGGCGCGGTGGTCAGGTATTAGCTATGCCTCCGGCATATACAAGTCAACGGTGTGCATGTTGTGGTCATACAGCGAAAGAAAATCGTCAATCACAAAGTAGATTCGAGTGCCTTGAGTGCGGGTATACAGAGAACGCAGATATCAACGGAGCTCGTAACATTTTAGCGGCAGGACATGCCGTGTTAGCCTGTGAAGTGAACGGTGCAGTAATGCCGTCAGCAGCAGGAACCAGGCTTCTGAGCGATCAGATAGTCTCCGACTAACGGGAATCCCCCTCCTGAGTCACGAAGTGTGAAGGTGGGGAGGATGTCAATTGTCCCTGATTATGATTTATTATTAGTCGCTCCTCATATTGGTGATTATGGCACGCTTGATACCGTGGTACCGAGTGAACGTAATGATACCAAATTAGGAACTGCAAACCATCGTTTGCTGAAATTAGCCGATGATATTCATCGTGCTTTAGATCGCGATGAACAGCATAAACTTATTCATCATGGATCAGATGTGAATAATGAGTCATCGCAATTGACAGACAATTTTCCGGTAACGCTATTTTTGCCTAAAATAATCGGGAAATATAACACGATAGCTGTGTTGGATTCAGCAGAGGCACTTGCTGAATTTATTCAAGCTGCTAAAAATGAAGGTTATCATGTACCGATCAATGAACGTTGGCAAGGAATGCAGAATATTCGCCGAGCTTCTTATGAACAGACCCGTGGTAAGATTGCGCAGTATTATCGTAAATTGTCCTTATAAGATAACACTTGGCTGCTAGCAGTGATAAGTTATTATTTATGAGTGGGCAGCTCAAAATGACGTGCTAGTATTGGAGCAGTAAAATTTTTCTTAAGATAAAATCCACGTGGTAGGGTCATTATTGGTTGCCCGTATTTACCTATCCCTGCTGTTAATGCTTTATTGTTAGCGGCTTTGGGACGAATTTGTAAAACCTGGCCATGGTGGGCGGTGATGTTTTCCACCTGACCTAACACGATCATATCCATCAGCTCTTCCCAATCTTTTTTAAGTAGTTGCTCTTCAATTGAATTTGGACTCCACAATAGTGGCGAAGCAACTCTTCGTTTTGCTAATGGGATTTGGCGTTCACCTTCAATTGGTATCCATAAAACCCGTGACAGCTTGTGACGTACATGGCTAGAAAGCCAGGTCACTCCACTATTACCGGTTAAAGGTGCCACACAAACGAAGGTTGTTTCTAATGGTTCCCCATAGCGGTTAATAGGGATGGTCTTAAGTTCAATACCAAGATGGGCAAAATCTTGTTCTGCTTTGCTGCCGGCATTTGCACCTAAACAATATTCTAATAACTGACCTACCCAACCTTTGGCGCGTCTAAGATCGTGGGGGATAGCAATACCTGCATGGTAAGCCAGTTCAGCCATTGTATAGCCCGCGAGATTTTTAGCTTTATTAAGTAAACTTTGTTCATCATCAGGAAGCTGGGGAGAAAATCGCATAAATCAGACCTGTATAAAAAATGGACAATTAAATTTGTACACACAGTGAAAATTTTAACATAGATCGAATAAATAAGAACAATGCATTGATAATCAAATCATTTTATCTAAAGTCGGCAAATTTTTTTTCTGTTAGGAGTTTAATCGAAGAGGTAATAAACAGGATCTTAGCTATAGTTATCCACAATTTTACTGGATAACTCTAATAAAAGGCCTCTACTGGTTTAATTTACAGTCTTGACAGGCTGGTTTTTGCTAAAAAGACCAGTTAGCTTGCTTAACAAAACAGCGTATCATGTGGATAAAATAGATATTGTTGGATCTTTGTTCATCCCGTTTTGGTTGTGAGCTATCCGCGCTAGTTTGCTCTCTATTTAATCGATTAAATCCATTTATCTCTATGAAAAAAAACTATTAATTTTATATTTAGATATCTATCGATTAAAAAATTCATGAAATTATACCCTGTTTACTCTTGCTTTTATCACATGGATATCCACAGAAAAGGTGAATAAATTAATAAATATAGCTCTCTATGTGGATAATTTTTCATTATTAATAGATAAATTAAATTATTTTTTAGTAAATAAAACGAAATGTAAGATTTAGTCATGCAATTTAATCGCATGATATGCCATTTTCTAAGCTTAAAATTAATTAAAATAAAAAAATTGCCAGGCTCTGCCAGCATACAGAGGCCGAGCCTGTCATTGTGAATGGTTATTGCAAAAATAGTGGTTGCTGCTCTTCATAGCGGCTAATTTCTGCTTCATGTTGTAAAGTCAGTCCAATACTATCTAAACCATTCATCAAGCAATAACGATGAAAATTATCAATAGTAAAAAAATAAGTTTTATCCTCAGTTATAACCGTTTGAGTCGTCAAATCAATAGTGAATTGACAACCTTCATGGTGTTCAACATAGTTAAATAGTTGATTAATTTCTGTTTCATTTAACTTAATGGGTAATAATTGGTTGTTAAAGGCATTGTTATAGAAAATATCGGCAAAACTCGGCGCAATAATGGCGCAAAAGCCATAATCTGTTAATGCCCAAGGCGCATGTTCGCGCGATGATCCACATCCGAAATTTTCCCGAGTTAATAAAATAGTAGCGCCTTGATAACGAGATTTGTTAAGCACAAAATCTGGATCAGGTTGTTGACCGTTATCATCCAGAAAACGCCAATCGTGGAAAAGGTGTTGACCAAAACCGACTCGAGTGACTTTTTGTAAAAATTGTTTTGGGATGATCACATCAGTATCAATATTGGCTATATCTAAAGTCGCCACTAAGCCAGTATGTTGGATAAATTTTTTCATTTACCAATTCCTATTTTGTTTGGTCATTGTTGATCTTACGCACATCGACAAAATGGCCGTAAATAGCGGCCGCTGCCGCCATAGCGGGACTGACTAAGTGGGTTCGACCACCACGCCCCTGACGCCCTTCAAAATTACGGTTACTGGTGGAGGCA
Source organism: Arsenophonus apicola (assembly GCF_020268605.1). Taxonomy (NCBI): domain Bacteria; kingdom Pseudomonadati; phylum Pseudomonadota; class Gammaproteobacteria; order Enterobacterales; family Morganellaceae; genus Arsenophonus; species Arsenophonus apicola. The sequence goes on along the minus strand of NZ_CP084222.1, from coordinate 2,555,410 downwards.
CAACGTTCACCAGGGGCAAGGCGATCACTATTCATTGCCAGACACATTGAACAACCTGGTAAACGCCATTCAAATCCGGCATCGATAAATATTTTGTCCAAACCTTCGTGCTCTGCTTGTGCTTTTACTGGCTCTGAACCGGGAACAACAATAGCTTGTACATTAATGGCCACTTTATTGCCTTTGGCAATAGCGGCAGCAGAACGCAAATCTTCAATACGTGAATTAGTGCAAGAACCGATAAACACTTTATCAATTTTAATGTCAGTCAATTTGCTGCCAGCTTGTAACCCCATATAATTCAATGCTTTTTCCGCGGATGCGCATTCAATCGCATCAGGTAATGAACTAGGTAAAGGTATAACATCATCAATGGCAATCACTTGCCCTGGATTGGTACCCCAAGTAACCTGAGGCGCAATTTCCGCTGCATCAATAATTTTAATGGCATCATAATTGGCATTCGGATCAGACTTTAGAGTTTTCCAATAGTTAACGGCTTGCTGCCATTGTTCTCCGGTTGGTGCAAATCGACGGCCTTTAATATAATTAAATGTTGTATCATCAGGTGCAATAATTCCCGCTTTAGCTCCCATTTCAATTGCCATATTACAGATAGTCATTCGGCCTTCCATGGTTAAGTTTTCAATTGCCTTACCGCAGAATTCAATAACATAACCCGTACCACCGGCACTACCGATTTTGCCAATCATTGCCAATACCATATCCTTTGCTGTGATGCCATTTGCTAATTCACCGATAACTTCAATTTTCATCGTTTTAGCGCGAGCTTGTTTCAAGGTTTGGGTAGCCAAGACATGCTCAACTTCCGATGTACCAATACCAAAAGCTAATGCACCAAATGCACCATGGTTTGCAGTATGGGAATCACCACAAACAATAGTCATGCCGGGTAAAGTTATGCCTTGTTCCGGCCCCATAACGTGGACAATACCTTGGAAAGGATGTTCTAAATCGTAAAGTGTGATAGCAAATTGTTGACAATTTTTTATCAAGGTTTGCATTTGAATGCCAGCCATCTCACCACTTGCATTAATATCTTTAGTTTGGGTAGAGACATTGTGATCCATGGTGGCAAAGGTTTTATTGGGTTGCCTGACTGAACGGTTATGAGCCCTCAAACCATCAAATGCTTGGGGAGAAGTAACTTCATGCAGTAGGTGGCGATCGATATAAATTAATGGTGTTTCATTTTCCGATGCATGGACAATGTGTGCATCGTACAATTTTTGATATAAAGTTCTCGCCATAATCTAAGCCTCTTGCATAATATAGCTAGCAATAATACTGCCCATTTCATCGGTACTGACAAATTGCTGATCTAATGCCAAATCCTGAGTTCGATAACCTTGTAATAAGGTTTTATTGACGGCATTTTCTATCGCATCGGCAATATGTGGTTGATGCAGGCTATAACGCAGCATGAGCGCTACTGATAAGATTTGCGCAATTGGATTAGCCACATTTTTACCGGCGATATCTGGTGCTGAGCCGCCAGCTGGTTCGTATAAGCCAAAATTTTGTTGATTTAAACTGGCAGAAGGTAACATTCCCATTGAACCGGTAATCATTGCACATTCATCGGAAATAATATCGCCAAAAATATTTGAGCAGAGCATAACATCAAATTGCGCCGGATCTTTGATCAACTGCATAGTGGCATTGTCGATATACATGTGGTTGATTTCGACATCGGGGTAAATTGTGGCAATATCATTAACCACCTCTCGCCACAAAATCGAACTTTGCAATACATTAGCTTTGTCTATTGATGTTACTTTATAGCTTCGCTTACGAGCCGCCTGAAAAGCGATATGCGCAATGCGTTCAATTTCATAGCGATGATAAATTTCGGTATCAAAGGCTTTTTCATCAATACCTGATCCGACACGTCCTTTAGGTTGACCGAAATAGATCCCTCCTGTTAATTCACGCACACAAAGAATATCAAAACCATTCGCTGCAGTGTCTGCCCGTAATGGACAAAAGTTATTTAAACTAGGATAAAGACGGGCCGGTCGTAGATTACTAAATAACTGAAAATGCTTACGTAAGGGTAACAATGCACCGCGTTCAGGCTGACTATCAGGAGGCAGGTGTTCCCATTGCGGTCCACCGACTGAACCAAAGAGTATTGCATCTGCTTGTTGGCAACCTGAAAGTGTTTCAGCTGGCAATGGTTGGCCATAGTGGTCAATAGCAATTCCACCAACATCATATTCATGGGTTACGATAGCCAAATTAAACTGTTGGCCGATAGCAGCTAACACCTTATAGGCTTGTGCCATAACTTCCGGGCCAATACCATCACCTGGTAAAACAGCAACATTATAATTACTAGCCATTTTATTGAGTTACCTCTGTATTGCAGTGATTTTTTTGTTTTTTGACTAATTCTGCTCGCCAGATATTATTTAACACGTGGATCATTGCCATGGCGGATGATCCAATAATATCGGTTTCTAATCCGATACCATGAAAACGTCGGCCAAAACATTCAGCCACGATATCAACTTGACCTAACGCTTCATTACCTTGACCTTTAGCGGATAACTGGTAGGAAATTAGTTGAATAGAATAATTTGCTATTTTATTAATTGCCTGATAAATCGCATCAACTGGGCCATTGCCTGTTGCTGCGTCAGATTTTTCCTGATCTCCACAGATTATTTTTATCGTGGCAGTGGCAACCAGATTTGAGCCTGATTGGATACTAAAATAGGCTAAACGGAAAAATTCAGGCTCTTGTTGTTGTTGATTAATAAAAGCTAAAGCTTCCAAGTCATAGTCGAAGATCTGACCTTTTTTATCTGCTAAGCGCAAAAATGCTGCATATAACTGTTCTAAATTGTAATCTGTATCTTGATATCCCATTTCGGTCATGCGATGCATTACCGCAGCTCGGCCTGAACGAGACGTCAGATTTAATTGTGTCTCTTTTAAACCAATTGCTGCTGGTGTCATAATTTCGTAAGTTTCTCGATTCTTAAGTACACCATCTTGATGGATACCTGAAGAATGTGAAAAAGCATTACTGCCGACGATCGCTTTATTAGCAGGAATAGGGGCATTGCATAACTTGCTGACTAATTGGCTGGTACGATAAATTTCTTTATGATTAATGTTTGTCGTGACGGCTAACGTTTTTTGGCGCACTTTAATTGCCATAATAATTTCTTCTAAGGCACAGTTGCCAGCGCGTTCTCCTAAACCATTAATCGTTCCTTCTACTTGTCGAGCTCCGGCTTGAATTGCAGTGAGAGAATTGGCTACCGACATACCTAAATCATCATGACAGTGGACAGAAATAATGGCTTTATCGATGTTTGGTACCCGATTAAAAAGATCTTTAATAATATTGCCAAATTGACAAGGGATAGTATAACCAACAGTATCAGGGATATTAATCGTTGTGGCACCTGCATCGATCGCCATTTCCACGATCCGGCATAAATCATCAGCATCAGTGCGGCCGGCATCTTCACAGGAAAATTCTATATCATCTGTATAGCGCTTGGCATGCTTAATTGAGTGGTTAGCGAGGGCTAAAATATCATTAAAAGAACGCTTTAATTTATGTTCAATATGCAATGACGACGTTGCTAAAAAAAGATGTAACCGGAAACTATTAGCAACTTTTAATGCTTCAGCGGCAATATCAATGTCGTTATCAACACAACGTGCCAAACCACATATACGGCTATTTTTAATTTCTTTGGCGATGGCTTGAACAGATTTAAAATCTCCTGGTGAAGAGACAGGAAAGCCAGCCTCAATAACATCAACGCCTAAACGTTCCAGAGCATAAGCAATTTGTAGTTTTTCTTTGATGCTTAAACTTGCTTGTAAAGCTTGTTCGCCATCACGTAATGTTGTATCAAAGATAATAATATTATTGCTCATACTGTTTGTTCCTATATCGGATTCTTGGTTGTGATCGGTTTTTTTGTTAGTAAGTTTATAGAAAGAGCTATTTAGTAAGATTGCGAGCATAAAAAAACCCGCGCTTCTGCGCGGGTTTTTTTATGTGGGTAGATATTAATAACTTCGTTCACCCATAAGCATACCGCGCACAGAAAATGCGAGAAGTAGCAGGCTTAGTAGGTGAATAAAAAAAGACATAAAATATTGACCTTATTAATATCAAAAATATCATCATATTTTTTATAAATACCTTATCTTTATCATTATGTCAATATTAAAATAAAAATTGATTTTGTTAATATAAAGAATGTTTTTACTAGGATACATGGCTAATTTTTATATTTTTAACACTGTTTTTATCTATTCTTTTAATTCAAAAAACTGATAAAATTTAGCTAAAAATTAATTTAGTTGCATTTAATTTATTTCAATAATGTTTCTTAATTGTAAAATGTAAAATTAGTTTAATAAAAATATATTAGGAAGTGTTTGTTATAAAAATGAGTAAAGGAAATATTGAATAAGCAATAATTTATTCTGTGATGAATCTGATAATTTGTAATGAATAATAAGAATTGAATAATTTTATTATGAATTCTACCATGCTTTGTTTTATCATCTAATTGAAGGATTAATAGATGGATATTTAATTTTATTATTTATTGATTATGTGAATATTGAAGGATAATAATTTTATAATTAGGGCTTTGGTAGAAATGATTTTTAAACTGATCCGTTAATGTTAAGGCATGGAAGCTAAAATCATTTAAAAAGTTAAATGGTTCGCTTAATTTATTTTAATGAATTTAAGAATAAAACAATATACCTAAGTTAATAATTAATTAGGTTAATTTTTTATTTTTATTTATTAAATATACATATATATCAAGTAGGGTAAAATAATGACTGACTACAACACAGTTTCAGCAACGAAAAAAGAGCCAAGCGATATTCATTTGCGAAATGTTGATTCAAATTTATTAACGGTTTTTGATGTAGTTATGCAGATGCAGAATGTTACCCGTGCAGCACAGATTTTAGGAATGTCACAGCCTGCTGTTAGTAATGCAGTATCGCGTTTGAAAGTGATGTTCAATGATGAGCTTTTTGTTCGTTATGGCCGAGGTATTCAGCCGACTTCACGTGCTAAGCAACTATTTGGTCCCGTTAGACAGGCATTACAACTAGTACATAACGAATTACCGGGTGCAGGATTTGAGCCAGAGCAGAGTGAACGGGTATTTAAATTATCAATATGTAGTCCACTAGATATTCGTTTAGCGGCTAGTATCGTTGCACGAGTTAAGCAAAATGCACCAAATATTGACGTAATTATTCAATCATACCTTGATGATAATATTGCCCATCAATTGAAATATCAAGAAACAGAATTTGTTATCAGCTATAACGAATTTGATAAACCTGAATATCATCACCATCCATTATTTAATGATGAATTAGTTTTAGCAGTGTCTAATAATCATCCCAATATTAAAAATACAATCTCTGATGATATATTACAGGGTGAAAAACATGCGGTTGTCTCCATGGATAATATGGGTTCTTTTAGTAAACCTTATTATCATAATAGCGATCTTTTTCATTCTATTATTTACCAAGGAACAGATTTAAATAGCGTATTAAATATTGTTTCTCAAACTCATTTTGTCGCTATTGCACCAAAATGGCTTGTTGAATATTATTCAAGTCAGTTAAATTTAAGATCAGTTGAATTACCCTGGGAAAAAACGACACGTCCCTGTTATTTGATTTGGCATGAATCTACAACTCGAGACAAAGGACATAAGTGGATGAAAACGCAATTAGGGCAACTGAGTAACTAATCAATAGCGCACTTTTTCGTATAATCAGCAAAGAAAGTGGACAGGAACAGATAATAAAGTTTGCATTAAAGATAGCTTGTAAATTATTCTATTACAATTATCAAATTGATATATAAAATATTTTTCTTTTATAAAAGCACTTTTATGCCAAGTCATTGTTACGTTAGTATGGATTTGGCGTGAACGTGTTTTTTAATTCCATTAAAGCCTCTTTTTTTATCTAACAATTATGTATAATGCCACTATTAGCTAACAACTGTACGCTGAAATTATTTTTTATAACTTTAGCCTACATGACCTGTTGCCATTAAATAATTATATTTGGTAAATAAAAGTTCACTAAGGGAAGATATTTTGACTAGTGAGAATTTGCATTCTTATCATTTAGTTAACCAGTTTCAACAAAAGATTAATTCGCCGACTTTGGCTAACCGAGTTGCTTTTAGGCAATGGTCAGCAACTCATCAAAGCCAATTAACGTGGCAAGAAATTGGACAAAAAACAGAATCTATTTCTTTAGCATTACTTGAATTAGGTGTGAATATACAAGAAAATGTCGCTATTTTCGCCGATAATAGTATGAATTGGTCTTTAACTGATCTGGCTATTTTACAAATCCGCGCCGTGACAGTGCCTCTCTATTCAACCAGTAATGTCAATCAGGCTGCTTATATCTTAAATGATGCTAATATTCGCATCCTATTTGTTGGCGATCAGCTTCAATATGATATAGCTAAATCGCTATTTAAATTATGCCCTAAATTGACTAACATCATTGTTTTTAATGAAGATATTGATATTTCTGCTTGCCCAAAAGCTTATCCTCTATCGGTATTAATGCAGAACTCTTCATCCCAATTTTTGACCCAATTGAAACAACGAATTGCACAACATCAATTAAGTGATTTATTTACATTAATTTATACTTCCGGCACAACAGGTGAACCGAAAGGGGTGATGCTTGATTATGCTAATATGGCAGCTCAACTTTATTTACATGATGAGCGTTTAACATTAACTGAGTCAGATATTTCACTCTGTTTTTTACCGCTTTCTCATGTTTTTGAGCGAGCGTGGAGTTTTTATGTTATGCATATTGGCGCACAAAACATCTATTTAACCGATGCCCACAGTGTTAGAGAAGCTATGGTTGCGGTAAAACCTACAGTAATGTGCGCAGTGCCCCGTTTCTATGAAAAAGTTTATGCTGCCATAAATCAGAAAGTTTCCAAAGCATCTTGGCTACGTAGACAGCTTTTCAATTGGGCGCTTCGTCAAGGTAAACGTCAAGTAGCTCTGGTTCAACAAGGAAAAAAAGGCGGTTGGTTACATCGTTTTTTTTATCGTAATGCAGATAAATGGGTATTAACTAAATTAAAAATGATTTTAGGTGGCCGATTGTGTTTTTTACCTGCCGCAGGGGCTCATCTTGATGATGAGGTTATTCGTTTCTTTTTAGCTGCCGGGATTAATATCAAATATGGCTATGGTATGACTGAAACCTGTGCAACGATTTCTTGTTGGGAAGAGAAAAATTATTGCTTAGGCTCGATTGGTACACCATTATCTGATATTCAGGTGCGTATTGGGCAGGAAAATGAGATCCAGGTTAAAGGGCCCATTGTGATGAGGGGCTATTTCAATAAACCAACTGAAACAGCACAGGCTTTCACCCACGATGGTTGGTTCAAAACGGGAGATGCGGGTAGGCTTGATGCAGTCGGCAACTTGTTTATTACCGAACGGTTAAAGGATTTAATGAAAACCTCTAATGGTAAATATATTGCTCCACAACTGATTGAAGGTGCATTATGTCAAGATCGTTTTATTGAACATATTGCAGTAATCGCAGATGCGCGTAAATTTGTTTCCGCACTGATTGTTCCTTGTTTTGATTCACTGGAAGAGTATGCTCATTCAATTAATTTGAAATATCACTGTCGATTAGAACTATTACGTAATAGTCGCATTGTTGAACTTTTTGATTTACGTCTGAAAGAAATGCAAAAGAATTTTGCTAATTTTCATCAAGTAAAACGTTTTACTCTGTTACCTATTGGTTTTTCTATGGAAAATGGTGAGTTAACCCCAACCTTAAAATTAAGGAGTAAAGTCATCGCTCAACGATATCAGCGTGAAATTGAATCCATGTATCAAGACTAAATTCTGCGAGTTTTTTCATGGTGGAAAAAGCAAATTTTGCGGTGAAAATATCTCTTCAGCAAGTTAAAATAGAACAACTTTTATTGTCTCAAGTTTTTGGGACTTTTTCTGTTTGCAAAAGGGGTCATCAACGTGAAATTGGATGAAATTGCCCGTCTGGCCGGCGTTTCCCGTACAACCGCCAGTTATGTTATCAATGGCAAAGCTAAACAGTATCGAGTCAGTGATAAGACGGTTGAAAGAGTGATGTCTGTTGTTAAGGAACATAACTATTATCCAAATGCGGTCGCTGCTGGACTGCGAGCTGGCCGTACCCATTCAATTGGCCTGGTGATCCCGGATTTAGAAAATAGCAGTTATACTCGGATTGCCAATTATCTTGAACGTAAAGCACGTCAATGCGGTTATCAGTTACTTATTGCCTGCTCTGAAGATCAACCAGATAACGAAACTCAGTGTATAGAGCACTTATTGAAGCGTCAGGTGGATGCAATCATTGTTTCAACCGCTTTAGCACCGGAACATCCGTTTTATCAACGCTGGGCTAATCGTTCATTACCCATTATTGCTTTAGATCGCGCATTAGAACCGCAGCATTTTATTAGTGTGGTTGGCGATGATTTACAAGATGCCAAAATGTTAGCAACTGAATTACATAAATTTCCGGTAAAAAAAGTTCTCTATTTAGGGGCATTACCTGAGCTTTCTGTTAGCTTATTACGTGAACAGGGATTTAGAGAATCTTGGCAAGATAAATCCAATTCAGTCAAGTATTTATATGCTAGCAGTTATGAACGTCATGCTGCTGAAGAAATTTTTGCGCAGTGGCTAGATCATAATGAAATGCCGGAAGCATTTTTTACAACATCATTTTCTCTGTTACAGGGAGTAATGGACGTGATGTTAAAGCGTGATGGACGATTAGCAAGTGATATTGTGATTGCAACTTTTGGTGATAATGAATTGTTAGATTTTTTTACCTGTCCAGTATTATCGGTTGTGCAACGTCACCAAGTTATTGCTGATAAAGTAATAGAGCTGGTATTAGCGAGCTTAAGTGAAAATGAGAAGCCTGGCATTGGTATAACACGTATCCAGCGTGATTTATGTCGAAGAGGTAGCTTAAGCCGTACAATTTAACTTAAGTTGAAAATATCTAATAAAATTTTAAAAATGCACTATTCAAATTGTGTATTTTTAAAAAATTTATAAATAAATAACCACAAATGGTAATAATTCAGACAATTCTTAATAAAATTGTTTCGAATATTAAGATTTACACATAAAATAGTCACCGACAGATATAGAATATTTTTCTATTTAACGTATAGATTTTATACGATTAGCGATATAAAAAATTACTGTATATTTATCAGTATGTGTAATATACTGATAAATAATGTAAATTTTAAAATTTTGCGGCAAATAATTTTTGGGAAGTTTGATTAATTGTTATTTATATGGATAAAGTGTTATCTGAAGGTTGATTTAAAATAAAGCATTGGTTGTGTATTTTAGTTTTTATTTCTTTTTTTGCGAAATAAATAAGTTTCGACAGTGAATATAAGTATAAAAAATCAATTTATGCAATTTTATCATAATGTTAATTGTTTTTAATTTTTTACTCGTCAGAAAACCCACCCAATCATTTTCCAACATTATTCTGTAAATAAAACTAAAGCACAGTGGCTCTTGCTTGACAAGATTTTCATACCCTTCGTAAACTCTATAGTAAGTGGGAAATTGTGGTGTAATGTGGTGATTTTTGTAATATAAGGGTTGAAGAGATATGTTTCGTGGCGCAACACTCGTCAATCTCGACAGCAAAGGGCGATTAACCGTGCCCACGCGCTATCGCGGTATGCTGAACGAGGAGTCGGAAGGGCAGATGGTGTTTACTATCGACCTTCATCAGCCATGCCTATTACTTTATACATTACCTGAATGGGAAATTATCGAAAAAAAACTGTCACAACTTTCTACGATGAATCCGGTTGAACGCCGTGTTCAGCGTTTATTACTTGGACACGCTAGTGAATGCCAGATGGATAGTGCAGGTCGTCTTTTGCTCGCTAATACCCTGCGTCAACAGGCAGGGCTCAAAAAGGCAGTCATGCTGGTTGGCCAAATTAATAAATTTGAGTTATGGGATGAGCAGACTTGGTATCAGCAAATACAGGCAGATATTGAAGCTGAGCAGAGCGCAAATGAACCATTATCAACGCGGCTACAGGATCTATCTCTTTAATATGGCAGACAGTCGATTTAAACATATCAGTGTGCTTCTTGATGAAGCAGTCAATGGATTGAATATAAAAGCAAATGGCATTTATGTTGACGGTACATTTGGCCGGGGAGGGCACTCTCAATTAATTCTCTCTCGGTTAGGTAGTGAAGGGCGTTTGATAGCGTTAGATCGTGATCCCGATGCAGTGGCAGCCGCTGAAAAAATGATTACTGATAACAGATTTTCAATTAAACATGGTTCTTTTTCTCAGTTGCAAACATTTATTGTAGAAGAGGGATTAGTGGGCAAGATTGATGGCGTATTGCTTGATTTAGGTGTTTCATCACCGCAATTAGATGATCCAGAGCGAGGTTTTTCTTTTATGCGTGATGGACCATTAGATATGCGAATGGATCCGACAACAGGTCAATCTGCTGCACAATGGTTGATGAAGGCGGAAGAATCAGATATAGCCTGGGTATTGAAAACTTATGGTGAAGAAAGATTTGCCAAAAGAATTGCAAAAGCGATTGTGGCTCGCAACCATCATTCAGCAGAGGAACCATTAACACGGACAAAACAACTGGCAGAATTGATAGCGCAAGTTAGTCCCTTTAAGGAAAAACATAAGCATCCAGCAACACGATCGTTCCAGGCAATTCGCATATATATCAATAGCGAATTGGAAGAAATAGCAAAAGCGCTAGAGGATTCATTAAATATATTGGCACCACAGGGACGGCTATCGATAATTAGTTTTCACTCATTGGAAGATAGGCTGGTTAAGCGTTTTATCCGAGAGCATAGCAGAGGACCAAAAGTCCCAGTCGGATTACCATTAACCGATGTGCAATTAAAAGCGATTGGTAAACCGATATTGAAGGTACTAGGCAAAATGAAACCGACAGCAAGAGAAGTTATCGAAAACCCACGAGCAAGAAGCTCAGTTGTGCGTTTTGCTGAAATGTTGGAACGATAATGACAGCGGAAAAATATAGCTTAATTAGGATCATTGCTTATGATATTTTTCGGCACGGAGCTGTCCCATTGATTCTATTGATAGTGATTATTGTATCAGCAATTTCAATTGTTACCGTCAGTCACCAAACACGGTTATTAACGGCACAAAAGGATTTGATGACAGAAGAAAAAGAATCTTTAGATATAGAATGGCGCAATTTGATTTTGGAAGAGAACTCATTAGGAAATCATAGTCGAGTTGAGCGCCTTTCGGTAGAAAAGCTACAAATGATCCATGTAGATCCGACGCAAGAACATATTGTGATTGCAAAATAGCTTTAGTAGATAGGTAAACAACATGAAGCCTGCGCGCTCAGTGAAGTATAGACGACGGTACGAAGAAAAAGTCAGCTATGTCAGCTGGCGCTTCTTGCTATTGTGCGCGGGTATAGGATTAGCATTAATTGGTCTGATTGTTCGTGTTACTTATTTGCAAGTTATTAATCAGGAAGAGCTGGTTAGAGAAGGTGATATGCGTTCGCTTCGCGTTCAGAAAGTGACGGCTGCACGCGGCATGATAAGTGATCGTGAGGGACGCCAACTGGCAGTAAGTGTTCCGGTTTATGCTATTTGGGCTGATCCGAAAATAATTTATGAAAATGGTGGATTAACCAATGATGAACGTTGGCAAGCATTAGCGGATGAGTTAAGGATACCGCTAGAACAAGTCAACCATAAACTTAGTCTTAACGCTAACAGTCGGTTTGTCTATTTAGCTCGTCAAGTGAATCCATCGGTTGGTGAATATATTGGCAAATTAAAAATAGCAGGTATTTATCTGCGTAAAGAGTCGCGTCGTTATTATCCTTCGGGTCCAGTAGCTGCTCATTTAATTGGGGTGACAGATATTGATGGGCAGGGAATTGAAGGGATTGAAAAAAGCTTTAACTATCTGCTAACGGGAGCGCCAGGCGAAAGGATAGTACGTAAAGATCGTTATGGGCGCGTTATCGAAGATATTTCTTCCATTGATAAACAAGTTGCTCACGACTTGGTATTAAGTATTGATGAACGCATACAGTCGTTGGTTTATCGAGAATTAACGCACAGTGTAATGGAAAATAAAGCTGAGTCAGGTACTGCTATTTTGGTAGATGTTCACACGGGTGAGGTTTTGGCGATGGCCAATAGTCCATCCTATAACCCGAATAATCTTGCTGGTACCCCAACTGAAGTTATGCGTAACCGAGCGATCACCGATGTATTTGAACCCGGCTCAACGGTCAAACCAATGGTGATTGTCAGTGCTTTAAATAATGGAATTATTAAAGCCAATAGTGTGTTAAATACTCAACCCTATATGATAAGTGGTCATGAAATTAAAGATGTAGCAAGGTATAGTGAATTATCAGTTACCGGTATTTTACAAAAATCAAGTAATGTGGGTGTTTCAAAGTTAGCATTAGCCATGCCTGCGGATGAGCTGGTGGATGTTTATGCCCGCTTTGGCTTAGGTAAACCAACAAATTTAGGATTAATTGGGGAAAGTAGTGGCATCTTTCCTAATAAAAAAACGCGGTGGTCTGAATTTGAAAGGGCCACCTTTTCTTTTGGTTATGGGTTAATGGTCACTCCATTACAGTTAGCGCGAGTTTATGCAACAATTGGTAGTTTTGGTATTTTTCGTCCGCTATCAATTACAAAAGTTGATCCGCCGGTATCAGGTGCTCGTATTTTTCCTGAGGGGATTATGCGGACAGTGGTTCACATGATGGAAAGTGTCGCATTGCCTGGTGGTGGTGGTGTCCGCGCCGCAGTGAAGGGTTATCGAATAGCAATTAAGACTGGTACAGCAAAAAAAGTTGGCAATGATGGTCACTATATTAATCAATATATTGCTTATACGGCTGGAGTGGCACCAGCAAGTAACCCTCGCTATGCCCTGGTTGTGATTATCAATGAGCCCACAGCCGGTAAATATTACGGAGGTGCTGTTTCTGCACCCGTATTTGGAACCATTATGGGCGGCGTTTTACGTTTAATGAATGTAGAGCCTGATGCATTGACCTCAGATGATAATGAATTAGTAATCAACAAGATAAAAGAGGATACAGGTGGCAGATCGTAATCTACGCGATTTACTTGCACCACTGGGTGTTAACGCGCCAGATAAGGTGCTACGAGAAATGACGCTTGATAGCCGTAAGGTAGCGGCAGGAGACCTATTTTTAGCAGTTAAAGGCCATCAAACAGATGGACGGCAATATATTTCTCAAGCGATAGCGCAAGGTGTCGCCGCAATCATTGCTGAAGCACAAGGAGAAACAGAAGCTGGAACGATTCGATATCTGCATGGTGTTCCAGTCATTTATATTAATGAACTGAATAAGCAATTATCACTGTTAGCAGGCGAATTTTATCAACATCCAGCCACAAAGTTGCGATTGATTGGTGTAACAGGAACCAATGGTAAAACAACCACAACTCAGCTTATTGCTCAGTGGGCAAAAGGGCTGGGCGAAGTCAGTGCTGTAATGGGCACGGTGGGTAACGGAATGTTAGGACAGATTGTACCTAGTGAAAACACCACCGGCTCAGCGGTTGATATTCAGGCTGAATTGCAGTTGTTGGTTGATAAGCAGGCTACTTTAGTTGCGATGGAAGTCTCCTCACATGGTTTAGTGCAAAGTCGTGTTGCCGCTATTCCTTTTACCGCTGCTGTATTTACTAATTTAAGTCGTGATCACCTTGATTATCATGGTGATATGCAAAATTATGCAGCGGCAAAATGGTTATTATTTTCAACCCATAAATCTGATAAACAGATTATCAATGTGGATGATGATACGGGTTTGCAGTGGCTTGAAAGATTGCCACAGGCATGTGCTGTTTCGATGGAGAAGCGTATACCTACTGATTGGCAAGGGTCTTGGGTATTAGTAGAACAGGTTGAGTATCATGATAGTGGGGCGACTATTCATTTTAATTCAACTTGGGGAAAAGGATCGCTAGAAAGCCCATTAATGGGGGCTTTTAATGTCAATAATGTCATGCTGGCCATGGCGACACTGTTAATGATGGGATATCCATTTAATGCGGTAATAAAATCATCGCATGCCTTACAACCAGTTTGTGGGCGAATGGAAGTCTTCACTTCACCAGGACGGCCAACTGTTGTGGTCGATTATGCTCATACTCCTGATGCGCTCGAAAAAGCATTAAGTGCGCTCCGTCTTCATTGTCGTGGCAGACTTTGGTGTGTATTTGGTTGTGGTGGTGATCGCGACAAGGGTAAACGTGCATTGATGGGGAGTGTGGCTGAACAGTATGCTGATATTGTGGTAGTAACCGATGATAATCCACGTAGTGAAGAGCCAAAAGCCATCATTAATGATATTTTAAGCGGTTTTCTTGACGCTGGGCGGGCAATGCCGATTGTCGGGCGAGTGGAAGCAGTTACTAGTGCCATTATGCAGGCAAATGCTGATGATGTCATATTAATCGCCGGTAAAGGGCATGAAGATTATCAAATTATTGGTGATCGTCGGCTCGATTATTCCGATCGCTTGACGGTAGCACGGTTATTGGGGGTGATGGCATGATCCCTATTTCATTGAAGCATTTGGCTACTGTGACACAAGGTGCCCTGCAGCAAATAAATGATCGACAGGCAGCCAGTTTGTGGCTTAATGCGGTAACAACAAATAGTCGTCAGCGACCCATTGATGGTCTGTTTATTGCTTTAAAGGGTGAGCATTTTGATGGTCATCATTTTGCTAAAGAGGCTACTGAGGCGGGTGCTAGCGCATTATTAGTTGAGCGGCCATTACCTATTCATTGTCCGCAAGTTGTTGTTGAAGATACGCGCTTAGCAATGGGAAAGTTAGCCGCTTGGGTTCGATCGCATAGTAAAGCTAAGGTTATTGGGCTAACGGGTTCTTCTGGCAAAACCTCGGTTAAAGAGATGGTGGCCGCCATTCTCTCTCAATGCGGCGGGACACTTTTTACTGAAGGTAATTTGAATAATGATATTGGTGTGCCCTTAACGTTATTTCGTTTGACGGCAGAGCACCAGTATGCAGTGATTGAAATGGGAGCCAATCATATTGGTGAAATTGCCTATACAACTAATATGGTTAGACCGGATAGCGTATTAGTCAATAATTTATTTGCTGCCCATCTTGAAGGTTTTGGTTCACTTGCCGGTGTTGCTATAGCAAAGGGCGAGATTTTTCAGGGATTAGCAGAACAAGGAACAGCGGTTATTAATTTGGCTAGCCATGATTGGAAAAATTGGCAATCGTATTTTAAGCAACAACAAACCATTTGGCGTTTTTCGCTAACAAAACAGCAACAGGCTGATTTTTATGCGGAAAATATTACCACCAAATCAACAGGTAGCGAATTTGAGCTGCATACACCAACTGGTGTGATCTCAATATTTTTACCCTTGCCAGGTACACATAATATTGCCAATGCATTAGCGGCGAGCGCGTTAGCAATGTCAGTGGGGGCAACGCTTAAGCAGGTTAGTCTTGGTTTGGCACATGTTCGGCCAGTAACAGGGCGTTTATATCCGATTCATCTAGCGCCCGGTAAACTTATTTTAGATGACACTTACAATGCTAATACCGGCTCTATGATTGCTGCCGCCGATGTTTTATCCCAAATGCCCGGCTACCGTATTTTGGTTGTTGGTGATATGGGGGAATTAGGCGATAAGACTGAAAAATGTCATCAGGAGGTCGGTGAGGCGACTCGCCAAATGAAACTTGATCGAGTGTTAAGTGTCGGTCAACAAAGTGTCATTATTAGCCAGCACAGCGGTTGTGGTGAGCATTTTGCTACTAAAAAAGAGTTAATTGCGAAACTGATCCCATTAATAAAAGAACACGAAACCGTATCAGTTTTAGTTAAAGGTTCGCGCAGTACAGCAATGGAAGAAGTTGTACACGCCTTACAGGAGTGCTTTTTATGTTAGTCTGGTTAGCCGAATATTTAGTTAAATATTTTTCTGGCTTTAATCTTTTCTCCTATTTGACATTTCGGGCTATTACCAGTTTGTTAACGGCTTTGGTGATTGCGTTATGGATGGGACCTCATTTGATTTCCTTTTTGCAAAAATTGCAAATAGGTCAAGTTGTACGTGATGAAGGTCCCGAATCGCATTTTAGTAAACGCGGCACACCTACCATGGGAGGTGTGTTGATTTTATCTTCTATTGTAATTTCAGTCATGTTATGGGCGCGATTAAATAATCCCTATGTTTGGTGCGTATTAGTCGTTTTGTTGGGATATGGTGTTATTGGCTTTATTGATGATTATCGTAAAGTGGTGCGTAAAAATTCCCGAGGATTGATCGCTCGTTGGAAATATTTCTGGCAATCCGTGTTGGCTTTGGGTGTCGCATTTGCTTTATATAGCATCGGTAAGGATACGGCAGTCACTCAATTGGTTGTACCCTTTTTTAAAGATGTCATGCCACAACTTGGCCTGTTTTATATTTTACTGACTTATTTTGTGATTGTCGGCACAAGTAATGCAGTTAATTTAACTGATGGATTAGACGGTTTAGCTATTATGCCAACGGTTTTTATTTCGGCCGGCTTTGCACTAGTGGCTTGGGCTACGGGTAATTTTAATTTTGCTAACTATTTAAAAATTCCTTATATCAACCATGCAGGTGAATTAGTCGTGGTTTGTACGACAATTGTGGGTGCCGGTTTGGGATTTTTATGGTTTAACACCTATCCTGCGCAAGTTTTTATGGGGGATGTTGGCTCGTTGGCATTAGGTGGTGCATTGGGGACAATAGCAGTTTTACTAAGGCAAGAATTTTTATTATTGATTATGGGTGGTGTGTTTGTCGTTGAAACTTTATCGGTAATTTTACAAGTAGGATCATTTAAACTGCGTGGGCAACGCATTTTTCGCATGGCACCGATCCATCATCATTACGAATTAAAAGGCTGGCCTGAACCCCGAGTTATTGTGCGTTTTTGGATCATCTCATTAATGTTGGTATTGATTGGGTTAGTAACATTAAAGGTACGTTAATAAAATGGCTAATTATCAGGGCAAAAAAGTCGTTATAATCGGGTTAGGCCAGACAGGTCTATCTTGTGTCGACTTTTTTCTCTCTCGCCAGGTTGTGCCACGCGTCATTGATACCCGAATAACACCGCCAGGTAAAGATAAATTGCCTGCCGAAGTCGACTGCCACTGTGGCAGTTGGAATAGTGAATGGCTAATGGCAGCTGATTTGATTGTTGCTAGTCCGGGTATTTCGCTTGCTACCCCAGAATTAAAAATAGCAGCAGATAAGGGTATTGAAATTATTGGTGATATTGAGCTTTTTTGTCGTGAAACGCATAAACCTATCATTGCTATCACTGGCTCTAATGGTAAAAGTACGGTTACAGCATTGGTTGGTGAAATGGCAAAAGCAGCTAATTGGCGAGTGGCAGTTGGTGGTAACATCGGGACACCGGCGCTGGCATTATTAGCCAAAGATTATGATCTATATGTATTAGAGCTTTCTAGTTTTCAACTGGAAACAACATCCAGTTTACAGGCTGCGGTAGCAACTATATTAAATGTGACAGAAGATCATATGGATAGGTATCCGTTCGGTGTTCAACAATACCGTGCGGCCAAGTTACGAATTTATACTGGTGCTAAAGTTTGTATTATTAATGAACAAGATCCACAAACCTGGCCATCACTCGGACGTGATGCTCGTTGTATAAGTTTTGGCATTAATAGCGGCGATTATCAATTAAATACCCGTTGCCAAGAATTACATATAAAAGGGCAGCCTATTATTAATACCGCTGAAATACGGTTAGTAGGGCAGCATAACTATCTTAATGGAGCGGCTGCACTGGCTTTAGCGGATGCAGTAAAGATTCCGCGTAAAGCTAGTTTAGCGGCATTAACTCAATATGCCGGCTTACCTCATCGTTGCCAATTAGTTCATCAGCATCAAGGTATTCAATGGGTAAATGATTCTAAAGCAACCAACGTTGGCAGTACTGAAGCCGCTTTAAAAGGTTTACAAGTCGCTGGTACACTTTATTTATTATTGGGTGGAGAGGGAAAATCGGCAGATTTTTCACCATTAAAACCCTATATCGCAGCAAAAAATATTAAATTATGCTGTTTTGGCCGTGATGGTTATCAATTAGCACAGTTAAAACCAAATAGTTTGCTACTAGATACAATGGAACAATGCCTACGCGCCATCGCAGCTGAATTGAAAGACGGTGATATGGTGCTACTTTCACCGGCTTGTGCCAGCTTCGATCAATTTCGTAACTTTGAGCAACGGGGTGAACGATTTAGCCAATTAGCGAAGGAGTTAGGTCAATGATGAAATTTAACTTCAAACAGCTGAAAAATTGGGCTAACGGTGAGCCTGATAATGATGTTCTAGACACGATCCTTTATGATCGTACTTTGGTTTGGCTAACAATAGGTCTAGCTATAATTGGTTTTATTATGGTGACATCTGCTTCAATGCCGGTTGGACAGCGTCTAACGCAAGATCCTTTTTTCTTTGCCAAACGCGATGTTATCTATCTAGCTTTATCATTTGTTTTAGCTTTATCAGTCTTAAATATGCCAATGATCTGGTGGGAAAAATATAACTTTTTATTATTAATCATCGCCTTAATGCTGTTATTAGTGGTACTGGTTGCCGGAAGTTCAGTTAATGGGGCATCTCGCTGGATTAATACTGGTATTGTCCGTATACAGCCAGCTGAGATCGCTAAACTAGCCTTATTCTGCTATGTGTCCAGTTATTTAGTCAGAAAAACCGATGAGGTACGAACACGTTTTTTGGGCTTTATTAAGCCGATGTGCATTCTAATATTGATGGCTATTCTGCTGCTATTGCAACCGGATTTAGGTACAGTAATTGTATTGGTTGTGACAACTTTAGCATTGCTATTCCTTGCGGGGGCGAGATTAGCGCCGTTTATTATTGGTATTGTTATTTGTGCGGTAGGTGTTATTGGCTTAATTTATTTTGAACCTTATCGCTTGCGTCGAATAACCTCTTTCCTCAATCCATGGGCAGATCCTTTTGGTAGCGGCTATCAATTAACACAATCTTTGATGGCATTTGGTCGTGGTGAATTATGGGGCCAAGGTTTAGGTAATTCTATTCAAAAATTAGAATATTTGCCTGAAGCCCATACTGATTTTATTTTCTCGGTTTTAGCGGAAGAACTCGGTTATATCGGTGTTGTATTAGTGCTATTAATGTTATTTTTCGTTGCTTTTCGCAGTATGATGATTGGCAAACGGGCGTTAGATGCAAAGCAACATTTTTCGGGTTATTTAGCTTGTTCAATTGGTATCTGGTTCACTTTCCAAGCGCTGGTTAATGTTGGCGCGGCAGCAGGAATGTTACCAACTAAAGGATTGACATTACCGCTAATTAGCTATGGTGGCTCTAGTCTATTAATTATGTTTATTGCCATTGCTATCTTGTTACGTATCGACTTTGAAACACGCCTTAAGAGAGCGCAAGCATTTGTAAGGAGAACGAAATGAGCCAACCAAAACGCCTCATGGTGATGGCAGGGGGTACCGGAGGACATGTTTTTCCGGGACTAGCGGTGGCTGATTATCTAAAGCAACAAGGCTGGGATATACGCTGGTTAGGCACTGCTGACCGAATGGAGGCAGATTTAGTTCCTAAGCACGGCATTGAGATTGAATTTATAAACATTTCAGGTTTACGTGGTAAAGGTTTTAAAGCATTGCTGCTAGCGCCGTTTAAAATTATTAAAGCTATAAAGCAGGCAAAAGTGATTATGCAGCGTTATCAACCTGATGTCGTATTAGGTATGGGGGGATATGTTTCTAGCCCGGGCGGTGTTGCTGCTTGGCTATGTAATATTCCAATTGTACTGCATGAGCAAAATGGGGTAGCAGGCTTAACCAATCGTTGGTTAGCGAAAATTGCCAAGCGTGTTTTACAGGCATTTCCAAGTGCGTTCCCTAATGCTACGGTCGTAGGAAACCCAGTTCGTGAAGCGGTATTAGCATTACCTGAGCCTGAAGAACGTTTAATTGATCGTGATGGTGCTATTCGAATACTAGTGATAGGTGGTAGTCAAGGAGCAAAAATTTTAAACCAGACATTACCCGAAGTGGCTGCTCAATTAGATGGAAAAGTGACCATTTGGCATCAAGCGGGTAAAGGTGCTCAACAAATGACGGAAACTTTATATAAAAATTTATGTGGTAAATCAGATAATTATAAAGTAACTGAATTTATTGATGATATGGCTGCGGCTTATGCTTGGGCTGATATCATCATTTGCCGCGCAGGTGCTTTAACGGTTAGTGAAGTTGCTGTTGCCGGCTTACCGGCAATTTTTGTTCCTTTCCAGCATAAAGATCGGCAGCAGTACTGGAATGCATTACCGTTAGAGAAGGCGGGTGCCGCGAAAATTGTTGAGCAGGCGCAGTTTTCAACCGATGCGTTGGTAACGCTATTAAATCAATGGTCGCGCCCACAGTTATTAGACATGGCCAAAAAAGCTCGAGCGGCATCGATTACTGATGCAACGAAACGTGTAGCGGCAACCTTAATTGAAGTTGCTAAATGAAATCGATTTTACATTGAAGAATGTTGAAATCAGCGATAGAAAATAGTGAAGAGAATATAGTGAATACACAACAATTAGCCAAATTAAGAGCAACAGTGCCCGAAATGCGTCGGGTTAAGCATATCCATTTTGTTGGCATTGGTGGTGCTGGCATGGGTGGTATTGCTGAAGTATTGGCTAACGAGGGTTATGAAATTAGCGGTTCTGATTTGTTGCCTAACACGGTTACTGAGCAATTAATAGAGCTTGGGGCAAAAATTTATTTTAATCACCGGCCAGAAAATGTAGCAAATGCTTGCGTTGTTGTCGTCTCTACCGCAATAGCAGCGGATAATCCAGAAATTATTGCAGCACGGGAAGCTCGTATTCCAGTCATTCGACGCGCTGAAATGTTGGCGGAATTGATGCGTTTTCGTCATGGAATTGCTATCGCAGGAACTCATGGCAAAACGACTACCACCGCGATGATTGCCAGTATTTATGCCCAGGCAGGGTTAGATCCGACGTTTATCAATGGTGGACTGGTGAAAGCGGCAGGGGTACATGCGCGCTTAGGTACTAGCCGCTATTTGATTGCAGAAGCCGATGAGAGTGATGCCTCTTTCTTACATTTGCAACCGCTAGTCGCTGTTATAACAAATATTGAAGCAGATCACATGGAAACTTATGATGGTGATTTTGAAAAATTAAAACAGACTTTCATCAGTTTCCTCCATAATCTGCCATTTTATGGTCGGGTAGTATTATGTATTGATGATCCGGTGGTGCGTTCGCTGCTACCGCAAATAGGTCGTTATATAACTACTTACGGCTTTAGTGATGACGCAGATGTCCGCATTACATCTTATAGGCAACGAGGCAATCAAGGTTTCTTTACGGTAGCGCGCGAAAATCGAGCAGATTTAGCTTTCATCTTGAATGCACCAGGGCGTCATAATGCATTAAATGCGACTGCGGCTATTGCGGTAGCAACCGAAGAAGGTATTGATGATAGAGCTATTTTAACGGCATTAAAAAAATTTCAAGGAACGGGGCGCCGTTTTGATTTGTTAGGCAATTTTCCTTTAACTGATGTTAATGGTAAAAAAGGTAGCGTTATGCTGGTGGATGATTATGGTCATCATCCAACAGAAGTTGATGCTACTATTAAAGCAGCAAAAGAAGGATGGCCAGATAAACGTATCGTGATGGTTTTTCAACCTCACAGATATACGCGTACGCGTGATTTGTATGATGATTTTGCCAATATTTTAGAACAGGTAGATGTATTGGTCATGTTAGATGTCTATCCGGCAGGAGAGGAACCTATCCTTGGTGCTGATAGTCGATCATTATGTCGGACAATTCGCAATCGAGGCAAATTAGATCCTATTTTTGTCGCAGAGCATGACCAAATTAGTGAAACATTAGCAAAAATTATAGAAGATAACGACCTGATACTTATACAGGGAGCTGGGAATATCGGCAAAATAGCACGTAATTTGGCTGATACAAATTTACGGCCACTATCAACCAGTGAGGAAAAGTATCATGGCTGATAAAGTTGCCGTGCTTTTGGGCGGAAATTCGGCCGAAAGAGAGGTGTCACTGCAATCGGGTGAAGCAGTAGTGAATGGCCTACGTGATGCTGGAATAGATGCGTATCCAGTTGATATTAAAGATTTTGCTGTCATCAAATTAAAAGAAGCCGGTTATAATAAAGTTTTTATTGCCTTACATGGTCGCGGTGGTGAAGATGGGACGGTGCAAGGGGTGTTAGAATTTTTAGGCTTACCCTATACCGGCAGTGGTGTTCTAGCTTCATCACTTTCAATGGATAAGTTACGTACTAAACAGTTATGGGCGGGTATAGGTTTGCCGATTGCACCCTATATTGCACTAGACAAACAACAGTTAGCCATCTTGTCAGATGAAATGCTTTTTGAGTCAGTTTGTCATTTGGGTTTACCGCTTATTGTAAAACCAAGCCTTGAAGGTTCAAGCGTTGGTATGAGTAAAGTAACCACTTTGTCTGAATTAAGAATAGCGCTAGAGTTTGCTTTTCGTTATGACAAACAGGTGCTGATTGAGAAATTGCTAAATGGGCCCGAATATACGGTGGCAATTGTCGGCGAGCAGGTACTGCCTTCAATTCGTATTCAACCAGTAGGCGTTTTTTATGATTATGATGCAAAATATCTCTCTAATGAGACACAATATTTCTGTCCTAGTGGGTTAAAAGCTGAAGAAGAAGAGCAATTGAATGAATTAGCGTTAGCAGCTTATAAGGCGGTTGGTTGTACTGGTTGGGGGCGTGTTGATGTCATGAGAGATAATAATGGTATTTTTTATTTACTAGAAATTAATACCTCACCGGGAATGACCGGTCATAGTTTGGTACCCATGGCTGCGAAACAAGCCGGAATGACTTTTTCACAGCTAGTTAAAAAGATTTTGGAATTGGCGGACTGATATGCCGCAGGCATCACTGAACGTTCGGAATAAAGAGTCTAAAGAGCATCGGAACGATGGTGGCCGAAGTAATGGTTCTTATTTGGCAGGCGTTATTTTCTTCTTGATAGTATTGGGTACTATTATATGGAGTGGGTGGATGGTGTTAAATTGGATGAAAGATGTCAATCGATTACCGATTTCCAAGCTGGTGATCACTGGCGAACGCCATTACACCCGTGATGATAATGTTAGAAAAGCAATATTGGCACTGGGTATGCCGGGTACATTTATGACTATAGATGTGAATGCGATCCAGAATCAAATAAAAACCATGCCGTGGATAAGACAAGTTACGGTACGTAAACAATGGCCGGATGAACTAAAAATTCATCTAGTAGAATATAAACCTTATGCCAAATGGAATGATACTTTTTTTATCAATGCAGAAGGCTCAGTTTTTAGCTTACCAGCATTACTAAATGTTAAAGGTAATTTCCTGATGTTATATGGTCCACAAGCTAGCCAGCATGAGGTATTAGAGATGTATCGAGTAATGCAACAGCAACTGGCGCCACATAATTTTAGTATTAAATCAGTATCGATGACGGCACGACGCGCGTGGCAATTAGTTTTAGCCAATGATATTCGATTGAATATTGGTAAACAGGATATTAAAGAGCGATTAAACCGTTTTGTTGAACTTTATCCACTATTAAAACAAGTGACAGATAAACGTATTGGATATATAGATTTGCGATATGGTAGCGGTGCAGCAGTAGGTTGGTTACCACTTTTAGCCGAATCTACCACACACTGAGTTGAAAGAGTTTGAGACTGCTGATTGATCAGATACAGGCAAATTAACGATGATTAAAACGACGGACAGAAAATTAGTAGTTGGTCTTGAAATTGGAACTTCCAAGGTTTCTGCGCTAGTTGGTGAAATTCTGCCTGATGGAATGGTAAATATTATTGGTGTCGGCAATTGTCCATCTCGAGGGATGGATAAAGGTGGCGTAAATGATTTGGAATCTGTCGTTAAATGTGTGCAGCGAGCTATTGATCAAGCTGAATTGATGGCTGATTGCCAAATATCATCGGTATATCTGGCGCTTTCTGGTAAGCATGTTAGTTGCCAGAATGAAATAGGTATGGTGCCTATTTCTGAGGATGAAGTTACTCAAGATGACGTAGATAGCGTTGTTCATACAGCTAAATCTGTCCGGGTTCGTGATGAACATAGAATTTTACACGTTATTCCACAAGAGTATGCTATTGATTATCAAGAAGGTATTAAAAATCCGGTCGGACTTTCAGGTGTACGTATGCAAGCCAAGGTACATCTGATTACTTGCCATAATGATATGGCCAAAAATATTGTCAAAGCAGTTGAACGCTGTGGTTTAAAAGTAGATCAATTGATATTTGCTGGTTTAGCATCAAGTTATTCCGTTTTAACGGAAGATGAGCGTGAATTGGGGGTATGTGTCGTCGATATTGGTGGTGGAACCATGGATATAGCTGTTTATACTGGTGGTGCACTGCGTCATACCAAGGTTATCCCCTATGCAGGTAATGTCGTCACTAGTGATATTGCGTATGCATTTGGTACTCCCCCCAGCGATGCGGAAACAATAAAAGTTCGCCATGGTTGCGCATTAGGTACTATTGTTAGTAAAGACGAAAATGTTGAGGTACCCAGTGTAGGTGGTCGGCCGCCAAGAAGTTTACAACGTCAAACATTAGCGGAAGTTATCGAGCCACGTTACACAGAGTTGCTAAACTTAGTAAATGACGAGATTTTGAAATTGCAAGAACAATTACGTCAGCAAGGTGTTAAACATCATCTGGCGGCGGGTATTGTCTTAACAGGAGGCGGTGCTCAAATTGATGGTCTAGTCGAATGTGCCCAAAGAGTATTTCATACTCAGGTACGCATCGGTAAGCCATTAAATATAACTGGTTTAACGGACTATGCACAGGAGCCTTATTACTCCACAGCTGTCGGGCTCCTGCATTACGGCAAACAGACTCATCTTGGGAATGAAGCCGAAATGGATAAGCGTACATCAGTGAGTAGTTGGTTTCATAAAATCACTAGCTGGCTGAGAAAAGAATTTTAATTTTGTAAGAAGCAAATCTTCGCTTCTATATAAGGCACAAAACGGAGAGAGATTATGTTTGAACCAATGGAATTAACCAATGACGCGGTGATTAAAGTCATCGGCGTTGGCGGTGGCGGTGGCAATGCCGTTGAACACATGGTGCGTGAACGCATCGAAGGTGTTGAATTCTTTGCTGTTAATACGGATGCTCAGGCATTACGTAAAACAGCAGTAGGACAAACTATTCAGATCGGCAATGGTATTACAAAAGGCTTGGGAGCAGGAGCAAATCCTGAAGTTGGCCGTAATGCCGCTGAAGAAGATCGTGAAGCCTTGCGCAATGCGCTTGATGGGGCAGATATGGTCTTTATTGCTGCTGGTATGGGTGGTGGTACGGGCACCGGTGCAGCCCCTGTTGTGGCCGAAGTTGCTAAAGAGCTTGGTATCCTGACGGTAGCGGTTGTGACCAAACCTTTTAATTTTGAAGGTAAAAAACGCATGGCATTTGCTGAAACAGGGATCTCAGAGCTGTCTAAGCATGTTGATTCGTTGATTACTATTCCGAATGATAAATTATTAAAAGTGCTAGGACGTGGTATTTCTTTGCTTGATGCATTCGGTGCGGCAAATGATGTGCTAAAAGGTGCGGTTCAAGGTATTGCTGAGCTTATTACTCGTCCTGGTTTAATGAATGTGGATTTTGCGGATGTTCGTACCGTCATGTCTGAAATGGGTTATGCCATGATGGGCTCTGGCGTGGCACGCGGTGAAGATCGCGCTGAAGAAGCGGCAGAAATGGCAATTTCTAGTCCTTTATTGGAAGATATCGATTTATCAGGCGCTCGTGGTGTATTAGTTAATATTACTGCAGGTTTTGATTTACGGCTTGATGAATTTGAAACAGTGGGTAATACCATTCGTGCCTTTGCTTCGGATAATGCAACGGTTGTTATCGGTACTTCACTGGATCCTGAAATGAATGATGAGTTACGTGTGACCGTGGTTGCCACAGGAATTGGTATGGATAAGCGGCCAGAAATCACATTGGTGACTAATAAAACAGCCCAAAAATCATCGCTAGAGCAGCGTTATCAACAGATGCAAGGCACAATGCCAGGTATGACTCCGTTAACGGAGGAAAAAACTGCGGCTAAAGTGGTGAATGAACAAAATATGCCGTCAAACAAGGAGCCGGACTATCTCGATATTCCAGCTTTTTTAAGAAAACAGGCTGATTAGTTAACAATTGATTGGTTTCTCTGCTTTTTGTGCTAGAATATCTTGCTAATCCTGGAGTGAGGGTTAGCAAGACAGTTAACGATGTGAGAAAAAACGATGATCAAACAAAGGACACTAAAACGTATTGTTCAAGCGACGGGCGTCGGTTTACATACTGGCAAGAAAGTCACTTTAGCATTGCGTCCAGCACCGGCAAATACCGGGGTCATCTACCGCCGTACAGATTTAAATCCACCGGTTGATTTCCCGGCTGAGGCAAAATCAGTACGTGATACCATGCTATGTACCTGCTTGGTCAATGAAGATGATGTACGTATTTCAACGGTAGAACATCTGAATGCTGCATTAGCAGGGCTAGGAATTGACAATATTATCATTGAGGTAGATGCACCAGAAATCCCGATAATGGATGGTAGTGCTGCACCTTTTGTATTTTTATTGTTAGATGCAGGTATTGAAGAGTTAAACAGTGCCAAGAAATTTCTTCGTATTAAAGAAAATGTCCGAGTTACAGATGGTGATAAATGGGCTGAGCTAGCGCCTTATAACGGATTTAGCTTAGATTTCACTATCGATTTCAATCATCCTGCTATTAATAGTAGTACTCAACGTTATAAACTAGATTTTTCGGCAAAATCTTTTGTTAGAGATATTAGTCGTGCGCGTACCTTTGGCTTCATGCGCGATATTGAATACTTACAATCTAAAGGGTTATGTTTAGGTGGTAGCTTTGATTGTGCGATTGTTGTTGATGATTATCGCGTATTAAATGAAGATGGCTTGCGTTTTGAGGATGAATTTGTGCGTCATAAAATGCTAGATGCTATTGGTGATTTATTTATGTGTGGTCATAATATCATTGGTGCTTTTACCGCGTATAAATCAGGCCATGCATTGAATAATAAATTATTGCAAGCTGTTTTAGCAGCTGAATCTGCTTGGGATATGGTAACGTTCGAAGATGAATCTGAAATGCCTGTTGCATTTAAAACACCTTCGACAATAATAATCTGAGATATATTATTTTAAGCAGGATATTCTATCAATGATACATCAATGGACTATTGTCTCTCTTACATTACTTTCGTTGATGTTTTTTACTCAAAATTAATCTTTATTGCTAGTTGCTTTGGTACTCTCTCCGGCCAATGCAGCTAGCTGCTCTAATTTTTCCTTTAGTTTTTTTGGACTTCTTTTTGCCAGGTTACGAATTGTCTTTGCACTCTCCTTGCTTAGTTTACTTATTATCTGTTTTGATGGTTTTATAGCTATTTGCTGAATTGATAAGCAATTTTCTGAATTTTTAGATGATAATGATGGATTAATCATTATGTTGATTGAAGATAAAGATGGTAAAATAGTGTTACGTAATGTTGAAAGTAGCGTAGGAAGTTCATAGCTTAATCGTGTTTTTCGGCTAGCATTGGTAACTTCTAGAATGAGAATATGTTGACGATAATTAGCGACTCGACACCAAGCTTTTAATTCAACAGGAAGTAGGCTGATAACAGTATTATTGAGTTTAATTAATGCCTGTGCGCGCTGTTGAATAGTTTGTAAGGTATTTGAATCAAAGTTGTTTTCTTTTAACAAAATATTTAGAGATTGGGGATAACTATCGCGCATTTTTTTACTCCAAGTCTTATATTATATGATATTCAATGAATATATTAGATCTTTGGCGACATTTTGGTAAACGATATTTTTGGCCGCATTTGCTATTAGGTATTGTAACGGCCAGTATTGGCATACCCACAACTTTGGCAAAAGTGACTGAAAATATGTCATATACTAGCCAATTATTACCACATTATCAGCAAAATTTAGCATTAGATCATCTACTGGCAGTCAGTAAGTATCGTATTTTTTATAATTGCGGTGCAAATTATTGGCATCAGCATGCTTTACGAAATATGATCCGCCAACTAACTTTTGTTTTCTCAGCTCATGAGACCAAAAAGCAATTGGATGCCAATTTAAGTGCGCGTAACAAACCAATCTCACTTTATAATATGCTCGACACTCTTTATTCTATGGTTAATTTGAGTGTTTTTTATCCTAATGAGCAAAATTTCACCAATTCATTAACACAATCTTCTTATCACATTGCCTACCAAACTGCGCTATGGGTTGCCTGGGGTCAGGGTATTCGGGCTGGACCTTAACACGAATTTCATAGACTTTTGTTGATTTTTATAGCAACCGTTGTTCAACTAAATATATTAATTATATTGGTTGAAACCAAATAATATAGGCGGATTTTAATAAGAGCACCGCCTTAATTGAGAAAAAATATTTATGTTAACTAAGTTACTAACAAAAATTTTTGGTAGTCGTAATGATCGTACTTTACGTCGTTTAGGTAAATTTGTTGATATTATTAATAAGTTAGAGCCTGAATTTGAAAAATTTTCCGACCAAGAACTTAAAGCCAAGACTGATGAATTTCGGCAGCGCCTTAAATCAGGAGCAACATTAGATGATTTGATCCCTGAGGCGTTTGCAACCGTTCGCGAAGCCAGTAAACGTGTGTTTAATATGCGGCATTTTGATGTTCAGTTGCTAGGTGGTATGGTACTTAATGAGCGCTGTATTGCAGAGATGCGTACTGGTGAAGGTAAGACATTAACATCCACATTACCTGCATATTTAAATGCTTTATCGGGTAAGGGTGTTCATATTGTAACTGTAAACGACTATTTGGCTAAGCG
This sequence comes from Arsenophonus apicola, assembly GCF_020268605.1. NCBI lineage: Bacteria > Pseudomonadati > Pseudomonadota > Gammaproteobacteria > Enterobacterales > Morganellaceae > Arsenophonus > Arsenophonus apicola. The sequence continues at coordinate 2,526,157 of NZ_CP084222.1, read as the reverse complement.
TGACGCAGAAAATAATCGACTACTGTTTGAATTTCTTTGTATGACCGTTGGCATTAATTTACCAGGTATGCCTGCGACAATGAAGCGTGAAGCCTACGCCGCGGATATTACCTATGGGACTAACAATGAATATGGTTTTGATTATCTGCGTGACAATATGGCTTTTAGTCCAGAAGAGCGTGTGCAGCGTAAACTGCATTATGCATTAGTCGATGAGGTTGATTCTATTTTAATTGATGAAGCTCGTACCCCATTGATTATCTCAGGACCAGCGGAAGATAGTTCAGATCTTTATAAGAAAGTGGATAAATTAATTCCTCATCTTAAGCAGCAAGAAAAAGAAGATTCAGATACTTTTCAAGGTGAAGGGCATTTTTCTGTTGATGAGAAATCGCGTCAAGTTACCTTGACAGAACGCGGTTTAGAATTAATTGAACAATTATTAGCAAAAGCCAATTTAATGGAAGAGGGCGAGTCACTTTATTCTCCAGCTAATATTATGCTTATGCATCATGTTATGGCAGCCCTTCGTGCTCATGCACTTTTCAGCCGAGACGTAGATTATATTGTTAAAGATGGCCAGATTATTATTGTTGATGAACATACTGGACGCACAATGGAAGGACGTCGTTGGTCAGATGGATTGCATCAAGCCGTTGAGGCAAAAGAAGGTGTTGAAATCCAAAATGAGAATCAGACATTAGCATCAATTACCTTCCAAAATTATTTTCGGCTATATGAAAAACTCGCGGGTATGACCGGTACCGCTGATACCGAAGCTTTTGAATTTAGATCTATCTATAAATTGGATACCATTGTTATTCCAACTAATCGTCCGATGATACGTAATGATTTACCTGATTTAGTTTATATGACTGAAGCGGACAAATTTGCTGCCATTATCGATGATATTCGAGAATGCACTAGCAGAGGCCAACCCGTATTAGTAGGTACTATTTCAATAGAAAAATCAGAGCTAATTTCTCGGGAACTCACTAAAGCTAAAATTGCGCATAATGTTTTAAATGCTAAGTTTCATGAGATGGAAGCAGATATTATTGCTGAAGCAGGGCAGGCAGGTTCAGTGACTATTGCCACTAATATGGCAGGCCGAGGTACAGATATTGTATTAGGAGGCAGTTGGCAGGCAGAAATCAATAAACTTGAGGATGCTAGCCAGGAGCAAATTGATAAAATCAAGACAGCATGGCAAAAGCGTCATGAGGCGGTAATTGCTGCTGGGGGTTTGCATATCATTGGTACTGAACGCCATGAATCTCGCCGTATTGATAACCAATTACGCGGACGCTCTGGACGCCAAGGTGATCCCGGTTCATCCCGTTTTTATCTTTCAATGGAAGATTCGTTGATGCGTATTTTTGCCTCTGATCGAGTGGCAGGCATGATGCGTAAATTGGGTATGAAACCAGGTGAAGCGATTGAACATCCTTGGGTAACAAAAGCCATTGCCAATGCACAGCGTAAGGTTGAAAGCCGTAACTTTGATATTCGAAAACAACTTTTAGAATATGATGATGTTGCTAACGATCAGCGTCGAGCTATCTATTCACAGCGCAATGATCTATTAGACGGTGGTGATGTTAGTGAAACAATTGATAGTATTCGTGAAGATATTATAACCGCAACTATTAATGCTTACATTTCTCCCCAATCTTTGGAAGAAATGTGGGATATTGATGGTCTGCAAAAGCGGTTAAGCAGTGATTTTAGTTTAGAATTACCTATTCAGGAGTGGTTGGATAAAGAACCGGAATTACATGAAGAAACCTTGCGTGAACGTATTCTAGAAAAAACGATTGCAGCTTATAAGGAAAAAGAGGAAATTGTTGGGAGCGAAATGATGCGTAATTTTGAGAAGGGCATCATGCTACAAACTCTTGATACATTATGGAAAGAGCATTTGGCTGCAATGGATTATTTGCGCCAGGGTATTCATTTACGAGGTTATGCCCAAAGAGATCCAAAACAGGAATATAAGCGTGAATCTTTTGGTATGTTTGCAAATATGTTAGAAACTCTAAAATATGAAGTAATTAGTACATTAAGCAAAGTAGAAGTTCGATTACCAGAAGAAGTTGCTTTACTTGATCAGCAAAGACGTGACGAGGCTGAACGTCTTATGAAAAAGCAGCGCCTTAGCCATGAAATTGAAAATGAATCATTGATGTCAAAAACGGAAGCCCAAATGGCGGCTCAAGGCCAAAAAATTGGTCGCAATGAACCTTGTCCATGTGGCTCAGGTAAAAAATATAAGCATTGTCATGGTAGCTTAGGTTAGATTTCAGTTGTTTAAACAATTAAAAATAAGAGCGGAGAATCTATCCGCTCTTTTACTGTACAACTTAAAAAGTAATTAAATTATTTTATGGAAAAAAAACAATTACAGATCGCTGTTGGTATTATTAGAAATGCACAACAAGAAATATTTATTACCCAACGGGCAGCTAATTCACATATGGGTGGTTTTTGGGAATTTCCTGGTGGTAAATTAGAAGTTGGTGAAACACCGGTAGAAGCTTTGTTGCGTGAGCTTAAAGAAGAAATTGGGATAGATGTTATTAACAGTCAATTGTTGCAGGTTGTTGAACATGAATTTCCAGATCGTAAAATAACGTTGCATTTTTTTCTTGTGGATCAATGGGATTGCCAGCCTTATGGAAAAGAAGGCCAATCTTCACGTTGGCTTTTACAAAAATTACTGGTAGCTGAAGAATTTCCACCTGCTAACCAAGTAATTGTTGATATGTTAATCAATAATGTGATTTGAGATGCTTATCTCACAGATAAGTTAAAATAAATAAGTTCATCAAATCATTGTACGTAAGAGTGATGTAATGATGTAGATAAGCGCATAGTGTTTTTAATTTTTAAATTTATTTTTTAATGTGAGGATCATCGGAGATTTCACTCCAATCATCTATTTCAGAAATATTTCGTTGACTTGAGATCCTTTTTTCTTCACCAGCCCATTCACCAAGATCGATTAATCGACAACGTTTACTGCAAAAAGGACGATAAGGACTACTCTCTTGCCAAATAACAATTTTATGACAAGTTGGACATTTTACCGTGAGCTTATCTGGCATAATGGCTCCTAACAACAGGCTAATTTAAATGGTAATTCATCGGGTACAATACCATTTTCACTGTCTTCATGTAAGAAGCGGATTGCAAAACGTGTTTTATGTCCAGAAATCTGAGGATATAACGATAAATTTATCGGTAATTTTATTCGGATCAGATCAGCATTTTCTACACTACCTTGATAGAAGCCATTATAACTTTTTTGATTGGTGAATGTATTAGACTTACGGATCAAATTTAATAGCATATTTAAAGCAGAACGTAATGGAAGGATGCCATCAATCCAAAAGTTAATTCTAGTCTCAATTTCTTTTTTATGAGTATTTAACCATAAATGTAAGGCCGGTAAATCAAAGCTACAACAACCTCCGGGTATACTTAAACGCTGGCGAGCAATACTAATAACTTTATCTTGCCGTAAGTGCTGACCAATACGTGGCGCTTCTCTTAATAATGTGAGATTTTCTTGCAATTCTCTTAGAAGATTTTTAATCAATGTTTTATCTGCATTAGGATCACTGCACCATTGATTAAGTTTATTTTTTTGTTTATCTAATTCTTTAATAATGTCTGCACGTATATCGCTACGATCTAATACTTCGATTAATTCGGAAACGGCACGAAAAAAAGCTAATCCCGTAGCTAATGAGTTGATGTTTTTCAAGTCAATAAGCTGCTGAAGTAAACACTCCATGCGCAGCCAAGAGCGCATTTTCTCATTTAATGGATGTTCATAAATAATGGTAGAAATAGTATTACTCATTATGTGTTTCCTGAGAAGCATTCATAGCTAATTGCAAGTATTTTTGATGTAATTTCGCTATAGTTTCATCAAGTGTTAAGTTGTTATCGTGATTATTAATTATATCATCGGCTTTTTGTAAGCGCCTTGTTCGGCTAACTTGGTTAGATAAAATATTTTTTGCTTCTTGCTGACTAATTCTGTCACGCTTTATTATACGAGCTATCTGTTCTTCTGGTGTTACGTCTATGACTAACACTCGGTTAGCAAGGTGTGCTAAATTATTTTCAATTAATAACGGAACAACCCAAACTACATAAGGGGAGTCAAGTAAAGTTAACTGACGTTGTGTTTCTTGCTGTATTAACGGATGAAGCAAATCATTTAACCAGTTTTTTTCTATCGAATCGCTAAATATTTTTTTTCTTAACTTAGCGCGATTTAAAGAGCCATCGTTATTGAGAAAAGTTGGACCAAAATGTTGTTTTATCATGTTTAAGGCATAAGTATTAGGCATAACAATTTGCCTTGAAATGACGTCTGCATCAATAATAGGCACTCCTAAGGATGCAAATTTATCTGAAACGGTGCTTTTTCCGCTTCCGATCCCGCCCGTCAGAGCAACAATATAGCTCATGCATCCTCTCTTTCAATAAATTTAAAGGGCAAATTCCAAGTAAAGGCCGTTAATTTTTTTAGCTTTATCATAACGGGTTTGAACATAATAATATTTTTATTTTATTGTTACATTGTTTACTTAAGAAATAATATTACCTAAATTAAAAATCGGCAAATACATAGTGAATAATAATCCAGTAATTACAACTGCGAGTATTAGTATTAGCATTGGTTCAATTAATTTTATCTTATTATTAACATAGTTAAGCAGATTATCTTGATACCAGTTAGCTAGTTTTTCTAAAAATAATGTTAAATTGCCTGATAATTCTCCGGCAGTAATAAATTGCAAGCATAGATATGGAAATAGTTTTTCTCTTTTTATACTTTCGCTAAAAGAAATACCTCGCTGAATTTTTTGATATACAGAATGAATAGCATCATGATAAACGGGATGTTTTAGTGTTTTTAATACATACTCGAATCCTTCTAATAATGTTAATCCTGATTTTTGTGTAATATGGAGAGTTTGAAAAAAATAGTAAAGTTGTTGCCAAGCAATAACTTTGTTGAGTAATGGCAAATGTAGGATAAACTTTTGTTCTCGTTTAATTAAATTTGGCGAATGTTGCCTATATATAAAATAACCTAAAAATAAAAACTATGATAACAACGATATACAAAAAATTGTCAGCAATTTTATCAGAAATGGTAATAAGCAATCTAGTTGTTATGGGGAGCTCCGCATCAAATGTTTGATATATTGCTTTAAATTCAGGTAAAACGAAAAAAAACATTAATGAAACCACTACTGAAGCAATAATTAAAATGATACAAGGATACTGTAGTGCTTTAGTTATTTTTTGTTTCAATATTTGTTGTTGTTGAAATTGTTGGTAAATAAGTTGGCAATTTTTTTCGAGATTATTGGTATGCTCACCTATTTCTACTAGGCGATAAATTATTTCTGGAAAAAGTTTAGGATAACGTTTTAAAGTCGAAGAGAATGTTTCTCCTTGTTTAATACGTTTAATGATTTCTGCTAATATACATTTCCAGACGGGCATATTACATTCTTTTTGAATAATATTTAGACTTTGAATTAAAGAAATATTGGATTTAAGTAATACACTAAGTTGATACATAAAATGCAAGCGATAGCTAAGAATTTTTGTGGTATATAGTGCTATTTCTCTGATTTTAATTGAAATAGGTATTAAATTATTTCTAAGAATATATTCAAAAACCTCCTGTTTAGAATGAGATATTTTATAATTTTCTATTAATATTCCCTGTGTGTTAATTGCTCGATATATATAGATAAAATTCACTGAATTATCTCCTGTCCTGTTACTTCATACACTTCTTTTAGTGTTGTTATGCCGGCTTTAACTAGAAGTAACCCAGACGCAAATAAACTAACGAAAGGTATTTTTTCTGTTTTTACTGGTAGCTGATAAAATTGTGTAGCTAGAGTTTCTTCTTTAAGCTCTAAAAATTCATAAATTGCGGTTCGACCTAAATAGCCACCGAAACAATGGTCGCACCCAATAGCCTGCCAGGTAGTAATTTCAGTTTGAATATTATCATATTGAATAGTAATAGGATTTTTTTCATGACGTTTACAACTAGGGCATAATTTTCTAACAAGTCTCTGAGCAATAATCAACTTTACGCAAGAATTTATCAAATGTGGTGATATGCTTAAATTTTCTAGTCGTTCTAATGTGCTTTTGGTTGAATTTGTATGGAGTGTTGATAATACTAAATGCCCAGTTTGAGCGGCTTTTATAGCAATTTCGGCTGTTTTTTGATCTCGTATTTCACCTACCATAATAATATCAGGATCTTGGCGAAGTAATGCTCTTAAGATAGTTGAAAAATTTAAACCTATTTTTTCGTTTACAGGAATTTGATTAACCCCTTTTATCGGGATTTCAACGGGATCTTCAATCGTTGAAATATTTAATTCACTGTGATTAAGGTATTCAAGACAGCTATAAAGTGTTACGGTTTTGCCACTTCCTGTTGGACCGGTAACAAGAATCATTCCTTGTGGCAGAGAAAGTTTTTGTTTTAAAATAGAAAGGAAATTATTTTTTATACCTAATTGTTCTAACGAATAATGGTTTTTAGTATTTAATATCCTTAAAACTATTTTTTCACCATAAAGTGTTGGTAAGGTTGAAATACGGATAGCATAGTGGATATCATGGCTTATCCATTCAAGTTGCCCATCTTGAGGTAGGCGCATTTCTGCAATATTCAATTTTGCTAATATTTTTAATCGAGCAAATATTTCTGCACAATTTTCGACTGGTGGAGAAGGAACATAAAATAATTTACCATCAACTCTAATACGGATTTTGGTACCGGTCTTAAATGGCTCTATATGAATATCTGATGCTCGTTTTTCAATGGCAGATGCAATAAGATAATCGACAAAATTTACTGCTGGTGAATTAGGTTTGTCTTCATTATTGATTGCAGGATCATAACGTATAGGTTCTTCTTGTATTTCAACTTCATGATTACAACGATTAAAATAATGCTCAATTTTTTCTTTTGGCCAAATATCATAACAAACAGGAACACTAGAAATAAAACGTAATGCTGTTAATAGTTCGTCATTAGGTTTTTTATAACTGGCAATGGAAAGTTTTTTTGAATTGAATTCGATCATTACAATATCGTGACGATAACAAAGTTTTTTTAATTCATTTTCGATAATATTAAAATCTTTGGGAATAGCTGTTATGTAAGTCATAATAGAGCCCATTATTTAGAATCTGAAAGTGTTTGCACAATGTTTTTTTAATCCGGAATCTGTACTTTCACAAGAAACTTTCCAGCTCACTTGATTTTCTGTTGTAGATAATGTCGGATCTAACGTTATTGTTAAATCTTTCAGTGATTTTGTACCCACAACTTTAATTGTTCCATCTTTCACTTCAATATCACTAACATATTTTCCGGTCTTATTTGTTGGAATTGAAGATACGCCATTGTGGCAACCTGTAAAATGTCCATTTTCAAATCCACACAGTTCGGTATGCATTTTATAAGGCACAATAAATTGCAACATGTCAGTTAGAGAGGCTTTTTGCATATAACTTTTGTAGCTTGGAATACTAATTGCACTAAGAACTGCAATAATTGCAATTGCAACCATTATTTCCATTAGAGAAAATCCTTGTTGTTTCATCATATTTTCCATTATCGATTGAAGGTAATGTGATGATGCGCAATGGTAGGAAAAAATAACAATGAGAAAATGAAATATTAGAATATTGTTCTAAATATTATTTTTTTATGTTGAAAATAAAAAAAATAAATTCGAGCAAATTCACAAATAATTAGTTTGGTTATTTTTTAATGGAATAAATTTTTTAATATTAGTCATCATTTGTAAGTTTGCTTATGACAGGAGTAAATAACAATTCATGCTAGCTAATTTTGAATATATATGTTTGTCATATATTTTGTAAAATATATTATTTGTTTTCTTTTAAGATAAAGAATTTTTATTAGTAAGGTATTTATATTAATTGTACAGTAAAAATCTCTATTTAGATTTTCTATGTTGTAGTAACTTATTAGATTGAAGTAAATTAATCAAAAATTTACTAGAAATATTTATACGATAGTGTGGAGTACAAGTTAGTAATATTTTATTACTGTAAATATTGAGGAGTTGTAATGGTACTTATCAATCATGATATGGAGCGACGTAAGGAACAATTATTAGAACGTTTACATCAAGATATTCCTGCCAATGTTACTTTCGCATTACAGGAGGATTTAGGCGGGAGTATAAATATAGAGAGTGATATTAGTGGACAGCTGCTTGCAAAAAATCAGTTGGCTATTGCTAAAATAATTACTCGGGAAGATGGTATTTTTTGTGGAATGCGTTGGGTAGAGGAAATATTTAAACAACTTGATCAATCTGTTCAGCTTAGATGGCAGGTCAGTGATGGCGATAAAATTAAATCTGGTCAGATGCTTTGTACTATCGAAGGCGATGCCCATATACTGTTAATCGCTGAAAGGGTTGCGCTTAATTTCCTTCAAACTTTATCAGGTGTTGCTAGCAAAACAGCTAGTTATGTTGAGATATTACAAGGCACAGATGTAAAGTTGTTAGATACGCGTAAGACCATTCCTGGTTTAAGGGCTGCGCTCAAATATGCAGTACTTTGTGGCGGTGGTTTTAATCATAGGTTAGGCTTATTTGATGCTTATTTAATTAAAGAAAATCATATTATTGCGGCAGGTAATATTACTTCGGCAATTAAAAAAGCGCGTTTAGCGCATACAAGTGTTCCTATTGAAGTTGAAGTTGAAAATATAAATTAATTGATTGAAGCTGTAGAAGCAAAAGCCGATATCGTTATGTTGGATAACTTTACTATTCCTATGATGAAAGAAGCGGTAATGATTGCTAAGGGAAGGGTGGCTCTCGAAGTATCTGGTAATATCACGCTAAAAACATTAAAAGAGTATGCTAAGACAGGTGTAGATTATATCTCTGTTGGCGCATTAACAAAAAATATAACAGCTATAGATCTTTCTATGAGACTTAATCAGCCATTGGATGATATTGCTAAAATATCTTAGCTATTTATTCAGGCAAAATAATGATATAGCAATGAGTTTTGCTTAAGTCAATATTATGTGGTTAAGTATTTCAATACGTTAACTTGTAAAAATACCAAGATAATATACTGACATTAGTTAAACTTTTTTAATTACTTTATCTATTTTCGAATTAAGTATTCTTTAACATCAATTCGATCAATCATTTTCACTGAAAAACATTAATATCAATTATAAAAATTTGTTGAGTTTTTAGTTGCTATATTAAATTTTTATTCACTTAAATTGATTTATTATTTAATTAAGTGCAAATATTAACGTTTCAGCTGATTAATTATATATATAGGAAATTTAATATTACTGCTTAAAAACAGACTGAAAATATAATTTTTTTGATTTTTTAAAAATCCTTATCAAAAAGTACAAGTTTTTTAAGGTTAAATTTAAGCTTTTATGGACAGCTGGTGAATACTTTGTTACTTTATGTACATCTAGGATAAATTGGTATTACCAATTGACTTTGGTAGTGTTAAATAAATATTTACGCAAAATATAAGTGGCTTATTGTAAATATGGTTTATAGCAAAATTCGCCAACCTAAATTATCTGATGTCATTGAACAGCGACTTGAGCATTTAATTCTTGAAGGAATATTGCGCCCCGGAGAAAAATTGCTACCTGAACGCGAGTTGGCAAAGCAATTTGATGTCTCTCGTCCTTCTTTGCGTGAGGCGATTCAAAAGCTAGAAGCAAAAGGTTTTCTTCTTCGCCGACAAGGTGGCGGTACATTCGTCCAAACAAATCTATGGCAAAGCTTTAGTGATCCGCTTACCCAGTTATTATCTGGGCATATGGAATCACAATTTGATCTTTTGGAAACGCGTCACGCACTTGAAGGTATTGCGGCTTATTATGCTGCTTTAAGAGGAACAGATGAGGATCTGGCCCGAATTAAGATAAGTCATCTACAAATTCAAGATATCCAAGAGCGTGGGGATGTTAATGCTGAAGTCGAGGCTGTTTTGCAATATCAGTTGGTTGTTACTGAAGCGGCGCATAATGTGGTATTAATCCATATACTTCGTTGTATGCTTCCAATGTTAGAGCAGAATATTAGACAAAATTTTGAGTGTTTATATACACGTAAAGAAATGCATGCAGCAGTAAGTAAACATAGAACTCAAATTTTTGAAGCAATTATCGCACGTGAACCTGAAAAAGCACAGGAAGCTTCACATCGTCATTTAGCCTTTATTGAGGAGATTTTGCTGGACATCAGTCGTGAGCATACACGTCGTGAGCGTTCTTTACGTCGAGTACATCAATCCCAAAATTTAATTGAGTAGTGCAGATTTTTGTTGCTGCGTCTGCATTACTGCTCTGATTTTTTAGAGACAAAGTTGCGGCAATAGGAACTATCTTTTGTTCTTCTTTCTGGTTTAGTAAATATGTTCAAAAGATGGCTCAGTAACTATATTAGAAACAGATAATAGATAAGGAATAGACCATGTCAGATATGTCGAAGAATGACGTGGATCCGATCGAAACTCGCGACTGGTTACAGGCGATCGAATCGGTCATCCGTGAAGAAGGTGTTGATCGTGCTCAGTATCTTATTGATCAAGTATTACAACAAGCACGTAAGGGCGGCGTTAATATCGCAGCGGGTTCTGGAAACTGTGATTATATCAACACTATTTCCGTAGAGGATGAGCCTGATTATCCAGGCAACATGGATTTAGAGCGTCGTATTCGCTCTGCGATTCGTTGGAATGCTGTAATGGCGGTTTTACGAGCTTCTAAAAAAGATCTGGAGTTAGGTGGTCATATGGCTTCCTTCCAGTCTTCTGCAACTTTATATGAAGTCTGTTTTAATCACTTCTTCAAGGCAAAAAACAATAAAAATGGTGGAGATTTAGTTTATTGCCAAGGACATATTTCGCCTGGTATCTATGCACGTGCATTTTTGGAAGGCCGTCTCACTGAAGAGCAAATGGACAATTTCCGGCAAGAAATTGGTGGCAAAGGTCTTTCCTCTTACCCTCATCCTAAATTGATGCCAGAGTTTTGGCAATTTCCGACAGTGTCGATGGGATTAGGCCCAATTGGTGCTATTTATCAAGCAAAATTCTTAAAATACTTACAACACCGAGGTTTAAAGGATACTGCAGATCAGACAGTTTATGCTTTCCTTGGTGACGGTGAAATGGATGAGCCTGAATCGAAAGGCGCTATCACAATTGCGACTCGTGAAAAGTTAGATAACCTTGTTTTTGTAATCAACTGTAACTTACAACGCCTTGATGGGCCAGTTACTGGTAATGGTAAGATTGTTAATGAATTAGAAGGTATCTTTAGCGGTGCAGGATGGCAGGTCATTAAAGTCCTGTGGGGTGGCCGCTGGGATGAATTATTGCGCAAAGATACTTCAGGTAAACTTATTCAGTTGATGAATGAAACTTTAGATGGTGACTATCAAACATTTAAATCTAAAGATGGCGCTTATGTTCGTGAACACTTCTTCAATCGTTATCCTGAGACAAGTGCACTCGTCAAGGATATGACCGATGATGAAATATGGTCGTTAAATCGTGGTGGTCATGATCCGAAAAAAGTCTATGCCGCTTTTAAGCAAGCGCAAGACACTAAAGGTAAGCCAACTGTCATTTTAGCTCAAACGGTTAAAGGCTATGGCATGGGCGATACTGCCGAAGGTAAAAATATTGCCCACCAGGTGAAAAAAATGAACCTGGAAGGAGTTCGTTATTTCCGTGATCGCTTTAATGTGCCGGTAGCGGATGATCAAATAGAAAAATTGCCTTTTATTACTTTTAAAGAAGATTCAGATGAATATAAATATCTGCATGAGCGTCGTCAGGCATTAGGCGGATATTTACCAGCCCGAAATCCGACCTTTGATGAAAAATTAGATATTCCTAGTCTAGAAGATTTTAACCAATTATTGGCCGAACAAAATAAAGAAATCTCTACTACGATCGCATTTGTACGTGCTTTGAACGTAATGTTAAAAAATAACTCAATTAAAGATCGTCTAGTGCCAATTATAGCTGATGAAGCACGTACTTTTGGTATGGAAGGTTTATTCCGTCAGATTGGGATCTATAGTCCAAATGGACAACAGTACACTCCTCAGGATCGCGAACAAGTTGCTTATTACAAAGAAGATGAAAAAGGTCAAATTCTTCAAGAAGGTATTAATGAATTGGGTGCTGGTGCCTCTTGGTTAGCTGCGGCTACATCATATAGCACAAATAACCTGCCAATGATCCCATTTTATATTTATTATTCCATGTTTGGCTTCCAGCGTATTGGTGATCTGTTATGGGCTGCGGGAGACCAGCAAGCGCGTGGCTTCCTGATTGGCGGAACTTCGGGGCGTACTACATTGAATGGTGAAGGTTTGCAGCATGAAGATGGCCATAGCCATATCCAGTCACTAACCATACCTAACTGTATCTCTTATGATCCAGCTTATGCTTATGAAGTTGCTGTTATTATGCATGATGGTTTAGTTCGTATGTATGGTGAGAAACAAGAAAATGTTTACTACTATATTACTACCTTGAACGAAAATTATCATATGCCAGCGATGCCTGCTGGTGTTGAGGAAGGTATTCGTAAAGGTATTTATAAATTTGAATCACTAAATGGCAAAAAAGGCAAAGTCCAATTATTGGGATCGGGTTCGATGATGCGTCACGTTCGCGAAGCGGCAAAAATTTTGTCTAGTGAGTACGGTATTGGTTCTGATGTTTATAGTGTAACGTCATTTACCGAATTAGCTCGTGAAGGACAAGATTGTGAACGCTGGAATATGTTACACCCATCTGATAAACCTCGTGAACCTTATGTTGCTCAAATTATGAATGATGCGCCTGCAGTTGCATCAACAGATTATATGAAATTATTTGCAGAACAAATTCGTTCCTACATTCCGGCAAGTGATTATCGTGTTTTGGGTACTGATGGTTTTGGTCGTTCAGATAGCCGTGAAAACCTCCGTCATCATTTTGAGGTTGATACTTCCTATGTAGTAGTAGCGGCGTTGGGTGAATTAGCAAAACGTGGTGAAATAGATGTAAAATTGGTGGATGAAGCCATCAAAAAATACAACATCAACCCAGAAAAAATTAACCCGCGTCTGGCATAAGAGGTAAAATCAATGTCTATTCAAATTAACGTTCCTGATATTGGTGCAGATGAAGTTGAAGTTACCGAAATTATGGTAAAAGTGGGCGATAAAGTTGATGTTGAGCAGTCATTAATTACCGTAGAAGGTGAAAAGGCGTCAATGGAAGTTCCGTCACCACAGGCTGGGGTTGTTAAAGAAATTAAAGTCGCTGTTGGTGACAAAGTGGCAACTGGCAAATTGATCATGGTTTTTGATACAGCGGAAAAAGCGCCGGAAGCTAGTGCTAAAATAGCCACAGATGCAAGCCCAAACTCGGATAAAGCAGATAGCAAAGATGCAGAACGAGTAAAAAGTGAATTAAAGGAAGTTATTGTACCGGATATTGGTAATGATGAAGTTGAAGTTACTGATGTAATGGTTAACGTTGGTGATAAAATTTCCACTGAGCAATCACTCATTACTGTGGAAGGCGAAAAGGCATCGATGGAAGTGCCTGCACCGTTTGCTGGTGAAGTCAAAGAGATCAAAATTGCAAAAGGTGATAAAGTTAAAACTGGTTCACTTATTATGATTTTTGCAGTTGATGCTACCGCAGCTTCGCCAATTGCTAGTGCGGAAACGAGCAGCGCTGAAATAGCAACCAAATCAGCGGCTCCATCTTCTGAGCCATCTCGAGTCTCATCCGCGGCTAAGGTAAGTGATGTTTCTGCGACCAAGAATGAATTTATTGAAAATGATGCGTATGTGCATGCAACGCCGGTTATTCGCCGTTTAGCGCGTGAATTTGGGGTCAATCTGGCTAAGGTAAACGGAACTGGACGTAAAGGCCGTATTTTGCGTGAAGACGTTCAGGCTTATGTGAAAGAAGCGGTAAAACATTCTGAGGCCGGAGCGACAACGGCGGGTGGTTTGCCTGGCATGCTACCATGGCCAAAAGTTGATTTTAGTAAATTTGGTGAAGTTGAAGAAGTTGAACTCGGTCGCATTCAAAAGATATCTAGTGCTAATTTGAGTCGTAACTGGGTAATGATCCCGCATGTGACCGTTATGGAAGATGCTGATATTACAGAAGTAGAAGCTTTCCGTAAGCAGCAGAATAAAGAGATGGAAAAGTTGCAAACGGGGATAAAAATTACACCATTAGTTTTTGTCATGAAAGCGGTTGCTCGAGCATTAGAAGAAATGCCTCGTTTTAATAGTTCCATTTCTGAGGATGCCCAGCGATTAACATTGAAAAAATATGTTCATATTGGTATCGCCGTTGATACACCAAATGGTTTAGTTGTTCCTGTAATTCGCGATGTCAATAAGAAAGGCATTATCGAGCTTTCAAAAGAATTGATGGAAGTATCGAAGAAAGCACGTGCCGGCAAGTTGACTGCGTCTGATATGCAAGGTGGCAGCTTTACCATTTCTAGTTTAGGTGGTATCGGGACGACGAGTTTTACACCCATTATTAATGCGCCAGAAGTGGCTATTATGGGGCTATCTCGCTCATCAATGAAACCAGTATGGAATGGTAGTGAATTTATTTCACGTCTGATATTACCTATGTCACTCTCTTTTGATCATCGTGTTATTGATGGTGCAGACGGCGCGCGTTTCGTCACTCGTATTGCACAGTTAATGAGTGATATTCGCCGTTTGGTTATGTGATTTATAGACCGGCAGAATGTCGGTCTATTTTATTATTAGTAGTTACAGAATTTTTTCTATTTCATCCTATAGGTTGAGAGTTCTGTCACGTTCGAGTGCTTTCAAGAATGTTAACAATTCTGTAAACTGCCTGTAGTACACACGTCTCGGTGGTTATAAATTTTTTCGTCTGACCCGCCGGACAACAAAAGTAAGAGGTCATGATGAGTACTGAAATTAAAACCCAAGTAGTGGTTCTAGGTGCGGGCCCTGCGGGTTATTCAGCAGCTTTTCGCTGTGCAGATCTGGGTTTAGAAACAGTTTTAGTCGAGCGTTATGCAACATTAGGCGGTGTTTGTCTCAATGTTGGTTGTATTCCTTCTAAAGCATTATTACATGTTGCAAAAGTTATTGAAGAAGCCAAGGCCTTGGCGGCACATGGGATCGTATTTGGTGAACCGAAAACCGATATCGATAAAGTAAGGTTGTGGAAAGAAAAAGTGATTGGTCAATTAACAACGGGTCTAGCAGGAATGGCAAAAGGCCGTAAAGTTAAAGTTGTTAATGGCTTAGGTAAATTTACCGGCGCTAATACCTTGGTCGTTGAAGGTGAAAAAGAAGTAACGACAATAAACTTTGACATTGCCATTATTGCAGCAGGTTCACGTCCGATCCAGCTTCCATTTATTCCACATGATGATCCGCGAGTGTGGGACTCTACTGATGCTCTGCAACTAAAAAAAGTGCCCAAACGTATGTTAGTTATGGGCGGCGGTATCATTGGTTTAGAAATGGCTACTGTTTATCATGCATTAGGATCGGAAATTGATGTTGTGGAAATGTTCGATCAGGTTATCCCTGCTGCAGATAAAGATATTGTTAAGCTTTTTACTAAACAGATAAGTAAGAAGTTTAATTTAATGCTTGAGACTAAAGTGACTGCGGTTGAAGCTAAAAAAGATGGTATTTATGTCACAATGGAAGGCAAGAAGGCGCCGGCGAAACCACAACGTTATGATGCTGTTTTAGTGGCAATTGGTCGTGTACCCAATGGCAAATTAATTGATGCGGGTAAAGCGGGAGTAGAAGTGGATGATCGCGGTTTTATCCCCACAGACAAACAGATGCGTACTAATGTGCCCCATATTTATGCGATTGGTGACATTGTTGGCCAACCAATGTTGGCTCATAAAGGTGTCCATGAAGGTCATGTGGCGGCTGAGGTGATCTCTGGTTTGAAACACTATTTTGATCCAAAAGTTATCCCTTCAATTGCTTATACTGAGCCTGAGGTTGCCTGGGTTGGTTTGACGGAAAAAGAAGCTAAAGAAAAAGGTATTAGTTATGAAGTGGCCTCTTTCCCATGGGCTGCTTCTGGTCGTGCTATCGCATCTGATTGTTCAGAGGGTATGACCAAGCTTATTTTTGATAAAGAAACTCACCGTGTTATTGGTGGAGCGGTTGTCGGTGTTAATGGAGGCGAATTACTCGGTGAAATTGGTCTAGCGATTGAAATGGGTTGTGATGCAGAAGATATTGCTTTGACCATTCATGCTCACCCTACATTATATGAGTCAATTGGTATGGCAGCCGAAGTATTTGAAGGAAGTATTACTGATTTACCTAATCCTAAAGCGAAGAAAAAATAATTTATTTTTATTCTAATAAAATAAATTTGTTATAAGGATCCCTCGACTTGTTACTAGCTCCTTTATTTGTTTTAAATACGGGAGCTATTTTTTAATGGAAAAGTAAGAATAATAATTTGTTTAATTGAAATGTCTGTTATTTAATCATTCACTTGTTATTACAAATTACTAAAAAAATAAACTATTTTTGCTATTAATGGATAAATTTTTTTACATAAAATAGTGATAAATTAGGATAAAACGGCATCAATATATTGATCCTGATGAATGTTGGAGTTATGTAAATAAATTAACAGTATAATTAAATTCTGTTATTCTGGATGTTCCATACTGGGCATAATTGATAAAAGTAAAATTATGTTAAGCCAATTCCTCTGACCAGGTACTTCATTTTTTATTTGGAATGTAGATAGCCAGGTATATAAATTAGAATCAATTGAGGAGAACGTCGTGCTAAAAGAGTACCGTGAGCACGTAGCAGAACGTGCGGCACAAGGAATAATACCTAAGCCCCTGAATGCTACCCAAGTCGCTAAATTAGTTGAATTAATAAAAAACCCGCCTGAAACTGAAAAAATTTTTCTATTAGATCTGTTAAGTAATCGTATTCCTCCTGGTGTTGATGAAGCTGCTTATGTTAAAGCTGACTTCTTAACTGCTATCGCCAAAGGAAAAATATATTCCCCCTTACTGACGCCAACAAAAGCGATAGAATTATTAGGTACTATGCAGGGTGGTTATAATATTCACCCATTAATTGATGCATTGGATGATAAACAATTGGCTCCAATAGCAGCCACAGCCTTATCCCATACTTTATTAATGTTTGATAACTTCTATGATGTAGAAGAAAAAGCAAACATGGGCAATCCATATGCGCGTCAAGTTATAGGCTCATGGGCAAATGCCGAATGGTTTCTTGAGCGACCCGCATTAGCAGAGAAATTGACTGTAACTGTTTTTAAGGTAACGGGGGAAACGAATACTGATGATTTATCACCGGCACCTGATGCCTGGTCACGACCAGATATTCCACTACACGCACAAGCCATGCTCAAAAATGCCCGTGAGGGAATTACACCTGATGAGCTTGGCGTCGTTGGGCCTATCAAACAGATTGAAACATTGAGCAAAAAAGGTTTTCCATTAGCTTATGTTGGTGACGTTGTCGGTACAGGATCTTCGCGAAAATCAGCAGCCAACTCAGTAATATGGTTTATGGGCAAAGATATTCCTTTTGTACCTAATAAACGTAATGGCGGCGTTGTTTTGGGAGGAAAAATTGCACCAATATTTTTTAATACCATGCAAGATGCGGGTGCTCTGCCGATTGAAGTTGATGTGACTTCACTAAATATGGGAGATGTAATTGATATTTATCCCTATAAAGGAGAAATTCGCTGTCATACCACTAATGCGTTATTAGTTGCTATTATTAATTATCCTTAAAAATCAATATGATAAAACAAAATTATCACTATAAGTCACTATTCATCCATTAAAATTTAAATCTCAATCCAACTATTATTTCTATCATCTTGATATTTTGCTGTCATTGTGGCCGACTTATGTCCTAGCAGCTTTTGCGCAAAATTGCTACCCATTGTTTCAGTGTAGAGTCTAGCAGATAAGCTTCTAATTTCATGAAAAGAGGGTGGCTCACCTACCCAATTTAATTGAGAAATATCTCTGAACCTTCTAAATTCTTTTGATATTCTTTCTACTGTAATTTTATTTCCATTATTGTTAATGACAAACTCTGAATTATTCACACAATCTGCAATAGTCTTTGATAATTTAATTCCGTAAAGTTCAATATCAAGAGGGATTGCTATTTTTGCTCCTGTTTTTTGTTGGATTATCCATAATTTCCCATCATGAATATCTTTATATTTTATTTTAGAGACATCAGATACTCTTTGCCCTGTAACTAGCGCTAATTTCATAGCATGAGTTAACCAATGATGGTCATTATTTATTAAACCTAAAATAGTATTAAAATCTTCTAAAGATAATCTTGCTCTTTGAATTTTTATTTTTGGCGTCTTTGTTGATGTCACTGGATTTATTTCTATTAGTCCTAATGATATTGCTTCTCTAAAACAATCATTTAATAAACTGCGCATTAGTTTCGCAGTTGTTATTCTTTCTTCATTAATTGATAACTGAAGAAAATCCGCAATCTGTTTCGTGGTTATGTTTTGAATCGGCGCATTAACAAATCCTTTTCTGATCACACCTATTCTTTGCTTATAGTCTTTTAATGTTTTCTCTCTTAATCCTCTTGTTTTCAATATTTCTTCATATCTATCTAAAAACTCATGAAAATAGACAGTTCCCTGTCCGTCGATCCTTTCTGTTAGTGGCTTTACTTTCTCTGCTTTCATCAATAACTGATTTGCACTAATAGCCTCGTTAATTGCATAGGCTTTGTTTCTACCCAAACCGTATTCCTTACGTGTACGTGGGTCCCTATAGGAATAATACCCGTTTCTTTTGTACAGGTTAGGGGGCAAATCCCGATTTTTTGTTTTTCTGATTCTGGTCATGGCCTATCCTTTGCAGCAACATACTTTTATGACTAACTTCGTTAATGCTGTTAACTTTGATTGCACACTCTTCAACTAAATATTCTCTTCCATCCTTGATGGGGGGAGGTTGAATTAGCCCATTTCTAACCCAACCCCTGACTGTGTCCATTCTTCTTGGTCTATCCCTCCTTGCATTCCATTCCGCTAAAGTAATCATGTTTATTTATCCTCATTCAAAAACAGATAGCCTAAGCACACATTGTTATGTGTTGAAATATGATCAGTTATGAATTATCTGTGGTAAGATTGTTGCTGTTGTGTTTGTATCCACAACATTTTCCCTGGTGTTGGCTCGCCTTGCGCGTGTCTTTTTTAGTAGCATTATTCACTAATAAGAATGGATAATTTTCCAAGTCCTTTTGGCGTAATTCTTACCTGTTCAGTTAACTTTTCCGAACCGTCATTTCTAGCAACGACAGTCACTTTGTGCTCAATTAAATCCTGCTTGATTTTATCCTGATAGCCAACCAAACTTTTTCCACCAACACGCCGATAAATCCAATCATGTCCTTGTAACCATGAAAAAAGTGCCTTGGGTTTCATTTGGAGTGATTTTGCCGCATCAGTGATACAAAGCGATCCTTCTGAATAACTGATTCGTTTTAGTGCTTCGACTTGCGGTTTCATTTCATCGATTTTGTGTTCTAGTGCAATAACTTTTTCTGTGTAATTGAGTAGCAGCCCTCGCATTGCTGATGGATTATTTAGTATTTCAACAGGGTTGACAGCTTCCAATGCTTTTCTTTCGCATTCAATAAAATACTGTCTGGCCTGTTTCCCTTTTTCGTTGCGCTCAACCATGGATAGCTCTTTCGCCATATTGATAGAGATTGCGTATTCTATCGAAGGTCTACCTTTTGCGGTTTTTTCCGCAAAAGTCACAAAGTCTTCGTTTTCAATGAATCCATACTTTTCAATGCGGTCTTTTATCCAATCTTTAAAATGGTTTTTTATCTCCAAAAATGAATGTAAATCTCGCGCATTAACCGTCTGTATTAATTCACCATTGATATTTTTTGTTTCGATGTTGATTAAATTTTGCATATAATGATTCCTCAAAGTTAATTGATGAATGCATACTTAGTTGATTAAGTGGAATAGGTTAGGTGGGTAAAGATTTCTTGTGTTGCAACTACTTCTTCAAGGTATCAAGGAACACCCCCGAATAGATCATAAGTGCTGGCACCAGCATGACACCAATAACCAGTAGCTCTTGTCCGCCTAAATGAATATTGCCTAATTCACCACGTTTAAACCTGATTTGCGGGTCAATGACGGCATCGGCGTGCGCGAGATGTCCAACAATGAGTTCAAAGGCAAACGCTGCACCGATAAACAAAAATGTTGTGATTAGTAATTTAATGATGTTAAGTTTCATGATTGAACCTTTTAACATTGGATTATTTCTTAATGCAAATTGCTTTTGCGTTGATATCCTTGAAAGTTTCAAATTCACGCTCAAACTGTTTAGCGGCGAATTGGCACATATTCTCAGTGTCAAATTCCTGAGTATGAACACTTGCAAAGTCATTTGACGCGTAAGGGCTGGCTTACATGGATAGGATTAAAACCCACATGGTAGGAACTCCTTGTCTAGAAAGGATTAAACTCATTATTTACTGGCGTATGGGTTGGTCTACGCTCGTCTCTATCTTTTAGAGTGCGCAACAAGTTTTTAACTGCTTGTGCGGGTTTGTTTTCAACTTTTTCTAAAAGCGTTTGTCCAGTGTTTGCTACAAATGGCATACGGATATCAAAGCTGTAACTTTCATCGCCATTTTTCTTCGTTCTTAGAACTTTTTGCAAAACAAGTCCTACTTTTTTGCCATGGAATTCTGGCGCAACCAGGTTATTGTTGTGGGCAACCGAGGTTACTCGCTGAATTCCAATGCATCCCATCATGGCATTGACCATATTTTGACCGAAAGGGTTTACCGTGCCGTCATTTTTCTTACAACAAATACTCAGATAGTTAACTTTTCTGCCATCCTCCGATTCACCTGAGAATTCAATAAACTCAGCGCCTTTATCACTTTTGCTTAATTTTGCCTCTGCAATTGTGATCACATACGCGCCTGATTCATTAATGAACCCCCCTTGATAGGTTAATAAGGCTGACTCCTCGCTGTAGGTAAAGATAATGTTGTGGTTCATGCTGTTTTCTCCGTTATGTTAGTTTTTTTTAAGCTGTAATAGTCACAAATCGCTGTATCAACTGCGTTTATGTCGTTTTCAATTTCGGGTGTTTCAAACATTCCTATTGGGGATTTGACGGTATCATAACCGCTGTTTTGTGTTGAAAATAAGTATTGACCATCCTTAACTACCGTTTTCAGTACAATAGTAAACATGCCCTCAACGGTTATTTTTTCATCAAGCATTTTGCCAATTGTTTTCATCTTGACTTTACCTAATGGTGTTTCTTCGGTATGCGAGAGAAAATATATCCTTAGATCATCTGATGATGATTTTACTGCCGCATTGATCACATTCCATGTGTGAGCGCCTATTTCTGTAAATTTATCGAAAGATTTTTCATCTGATCTGCGCATGAATTCATTTGCCATCAGATATTGAAAATCATCAATAACAACTATCTTTTTTTCGTAACTTGAGGCTTTTTCGATAGCTTTCATGATGTATTGCCAACAGTCACTGACAAATATTGAGGTTGTGGCATCTTTTTGATCCCAATTTCGCCATTGAGTTGATTTAAACGGCAAAGGTTTTTTTAACGTTTGGATTAATAAAGTTTCTTCAGGGCTTAGATGTCTAAGGCTAGCGGATTTTCCTGTCCCTGACTCACCCAGTATTAGTGTTGCGGTCGCCATATCTAATCACCTCTTATTTTTCCACCTAACGGTCCATCTCTTAGTTCTTGATCAATGAAAGGATTGTATTCTTTATTTTGAACATATATAGGATTGTAAGTATTTGGCGAGGATTGAATTATTAGTTTTTCAATCTCTTTTGCTTCTTTGTCATACATTTCCATTGCTTGACGCTTTTCTTTCATCGATGGCGACAATGGTTCTTTTCCTTGCCTGGTTGCCTCCATCTGTTGTATTGCATAGGCAATAGCGTCTTCTTTTGATTGGCATCTCCTTTTATCCGTTAGCCTCGGCATTTTCATGTAAAATCTCCTCGAAAATCCTGCCAGCTAACAGGAACATTTTGTTGCCCCAGTACCTCACGTTGATGTTCATATTTGTAATGTTCCTTAAGCTCATTGCTTTTTCTTTGCTTCTTAACCAACTGAGTTAATTCAAATAAAGTCATGAGTTATTCCTATCTTGCTAACAATAAAACGAGGCTTGCCAACGCAATGATTAGCACGGTGGGGATAATTTTTAAGCTGTCTTTTTGGGCGAAGCTGTCACTATTTAAGACGTAGCGCAGCTCCTGCTGTTTAAGCTGGTTCATGTTTTTAGCTCCTGGTTAATTGAAGATTTAAAAAAGAAAAGTAATCAGTGCTTCAGGTGAATACCCTGGATGGACTTGTCATGAGTATGTGAACCATTCCACGTCAGTTTCATGGGCAGCTTGTAATCCAGATACAAATCATAGAGACGTCGCGCCCCTTTTTTGAGTAATACAGGTTGATAACTAATGAATCTGTCAGCACCGTGTGGGCTTATTTCGCTTTGTTTTTCGGTTAAATATTTATCCCGTGCATAAGAAGCAACACGCCAGCGTATGCCGGATTTACTTTCGTTGTAGAGCCACTTCCTCTCTGCCAGAAAATGATTTATCTGCTGACTGTTTACGCCATTAAGCATTTTGCTAAATTGGGTAGGGGTCATACCTTCCTTAAAGAGATTTTTAAGACAATCGTTTTCGGTTGAGAGACTTTTATTTTCCAGTAATAACTGTTCTTTCTCTTCTTCAGCACGAACAACCATGAGAGCGAGTTCTTTTTTTGTTGGTAGTAATGTTTGAATGTGAAGTTGAGGTTGTAAAACACGTCTTTCGCATTCAATAAAATACTGCCTTGCCTGTTTCCCTTTTTCATTGCGTTCAACCATGGATAGCTCTTTCGCCATATCGATGGCGATATAGTAGTCTTTCATCATACGTTGGCGAGATTTTGCACTACTCAAATTTGAGTAGCTCAAATTTTCAGCAATAATATAGTCAATGTTCTCTTCAAAACTATATTCTGCTATACGCCTATTTATCCAATCATTAAATCGCGTAGTAATTTCTAAAAACGCATGTAAATCACGGGCATTAACCGTTTGGATTAATTCACCACTGATGTTTTTTGTTTCTATATTGATTAAATTTTGCATATAGAAATTCCTCAAAGTTAATTGATGATTGAATATTGGTATTATTAATTTGCGGCACGCTTCCGTTTGAAACGGAGACGTGCTAAGGAAAAGTAAGCTATTCTGATAATTTTTTGATTAATTCATCTTTGTGAATGATCATGTAACCAGCACGACGACCAATTTCGAAGAGTGACTCTAGTGAAGCGACATATTCATTATCATGAATTACTCTTGCGCTATCTACTTTGCCATTGGGAAGTAAAGTGAGAAGAATTTTGTTTGTATTACCTGTTACGGTAACAGCATTGTGTAATTGTGCTTCCATGCGATTAAATTCAGCAATGTAGGCTTCCTTGAATTGAGCGGCTTTCTTTCCGGTAAATCCCATCACCAAGAATACGAAGCCGTCTTTAGTCATTTCGTAGCACTTTGTTGAGATCCCATCTCCACCGTTGGGATTTTCTCGTATGTAGAACGTCTCCTCAAAATTGAGGAGACGAAACTCAGATGAACACTCAAGACTGCCGATAGCACGTAGAACGTTGTCATGGCGCTTGTTGAAGTATTCGGCTACATCTTGTGAGGTGGTAATCGCTTTACCTTTGTGAATACTAACTTTAGGAATAACAAGGGATGAGTGAGTGGTCATATTGACCTCCAATGGTACATTTAGATAAATGCTACCACTGGAGTTTCGAATCTCGTGGTGGTAGCCCAGACAGGGTTCGAAATACCGGTGTACCTCCGGCGAACCTTACGGTTCCCCTACCTGAGCCACCATTGATATGTGACTAGGTTATGACCAATAAAAAACACGCATTCGGCGTGTTATTGGCCGGTACACACTGACGGGTTTCGAATCCCGACATCTGATTTTGCAGATGCAAATAAACTATAGCGCATGATTTGTTCTTTCGTCAATGGTTATTGTTAGGTTATACTTACCAAAAAGGAGGATTACCTATGGGTCAGGTTGCATTTGATACACTAAAATTTGTTGAAACGCTTGAAAGCGCTGGATTACCAACAGAACAGGCGAAAGCGATTTCTATTGCTGTGCGTGAGTCACACGAAGCGGTTGATGTAGCAACAAAGAGAGATTTAGATGATGTCCGCAAAGATTTAAGCGCGCAAATATCTGATGTTCGTAAAGACATGGAAATAGTCCGCAAAGACCTACAGCTAGAGATGTCAGGAATTCGTGCTGAACAAAAATTAATACGCTGGATGTTGGGGGCGGGTATTTTAGGTATCCTTTCTCTTGTGGTAAAAGCCTTTTTGATGCCTGCCTTATGATTGTCAGTGAACTGTTAGCTGAATGGTAAAGCAGTAAATGAAGTTTACTTATTGCAGGTTCAAATCCTGCACAGCCCGCCAATTCCACGGTATATCTTCATGAGTCTTCGGTTCTCTTTCTTAAGACGATCATTTTCATTTGTTAAGCACTGTATGATTGTCTTAAAAGAGCGTACTTCTCTGTCATCATCATCACTAATATCAATACTGCTTAAGTATATTGAATCGCTCAAATGGCGACTGCCATTAGTCACCCCAACCAGATTACCCATATTAGGGTGTTTTGCTGTTACAATGCGTGGATTGTCCAATCTCATCGTGTTTAATCCTTCTTATTGTGCCGTTTGGTTTAACCAGTCAGGGCGCTCACCTTTTCCCAGGTAAAAATCCAGCATATCCAGTAAGCGAGGGTAGAACTCAAGCGCTTTTCTGCCATCCATGTTCACGATGTCTTCTTTGCTAAATTGTCGCCACTTTTCTACCGAATGATGTTGACATCCTGCACGAAGATTTTCTCCATTTGTAATCATTATTGGATAGGGTTCACCCATAATAACGAATGTATCATGGGGTAAGTCAGCTCCACATAGGTTTGCTCCACGTAGATTGGCTTCATATAGGTCTGCTCCACGTAGATTGGCTCCCCATAGGTCTGCTCCCTGTAGGTCTGCTCTAATTAAGTTGGCACCACTTAGATTGGCTTTACGACCATTCTTGCCCATCGAATCTACCCAAAATTTATGCTCATCAAGAATTTTTCTTAATTCATCGTTATTCATTTAATTACCTTCAGGTGAAAAAAAAGACCTAATTAGGTCTTATGCATGAGTTAGGACGTGTGCCCAAGTGCCTCTTGGTGTCCGATTACAGTCATCACGGACGGGTAAACGCAATCAAACTATATTTAGCTATTTGAAAGATAATTTATAGTCTTGACTGTCCCCAGAACAGAATAGGGCGGCGGCGTTTTGTGTTAACTGAGTACAAGGATGATTTATTTTATTCGTCATTCAGTGACCAGATATTTAATGCTTTTTTTTGCTAAGAATTTTTGGCGTTCTATTATTGAATTTTCATTCCATTCTTCATAATTACTCCCAATGTATTTTGTTATATCAAATTTACTATTGATATAGGATGGTTTTTATACTCAAAGGATTTATTTCCTATCTTTTTATTGTCATTGCTAGCTAATAAACACATATTACCTATCCTATGTACTAGGTTATCAAAATGATAATCGTTTCCAATATTCCATTCATCAGATGGAGATTTTGGTAAAATATGCTCTACAGTTACCGTATTTAAATCATAGTATGATGTACTATTTGTTATACTTTTTTCTATTTCAGTAAGTATATATTTTATAAGTTTTGTATTTCTATTATTACCAGTCTTTATTATTTTATTTGAAAAATCATTTTTGAATGTATCATCTGATGGATATAATTTAATTTTTAAATTTTTCAATACTTTTGAAACACCATAACTTTCTAATGAAATTCCTTGTGATATTGAACTATATAATCTTTCTTGTTCATGAGGAAGCATTCCACAAATTATATTATATCTAAATGTTATTATTGTTATATATTTTAATATTTTTTTAAATCCTTTCCTGTCATTGTTATAAAATGCATTATAGCAGGCAATAAGCATTGAAAATGGTTGTTTGACATTGAATATATTGAATAGTAATTCAAGGTAATGTTTTTCTTCATCATCCCAAAAATTGGAGTCTTTAGTATCTTTTAAAGCAGAGTATACTTCTGCGCAATTATCTATTTCTTTTAATAAATTAAAGGCGTCCTCTTTTGTTTTGATTGTTGATTTTATCGTTTTAAATAATTCTTTTTTTCTTGCTAATTTATTTTTGCTATTCCAATAAATGCGAACAAGTTCTGTAAGTTCATCGTTTCCTAATATAGATACAATTCTTTCCCATCTATTTTCTAAGTGGCGTAGTTCATTATTATGAGTACTTTCGTTAGTAATAATTGAAAATATATAATTTTTTAATAAATCAGTAGATGATAATTTTACTCCTCTGGCATTTAGAGTTTCAAAAACTTTAAATGCATTGATTTCATTACTTACCGTAATTGTTGTAAAGCAAAGCTTTTCTGTTATAAAACAATTAATTTTGCTAATCCTGTTCCTTTATCATGAATTTCAGACAAATAATTTTCCATTTCTTTTTTGAAGAAAAAGAATGATTTCCTTAATTTATGCTCTGAGTTATTTAAGTTTCTTTGTGGTAACTTTGCTAATGTAGCTAAATAAGTTTGATAGTAATTATCATTATTTTTATTTAGTTGTAATTTAGTATGTTCACAGATTAGAACAGGATCTGTATAACCTATATAACTACTTATAAATTTTTCTTTCCTTGTTTTGTTTTGTTCTGTATCAATATTATTATTTATTAAATCATCAAATATGGAACATGCAGCTAGAATTATTATACTAATGGTTGTAATCCTTTGTTGCCCATCAACAATCTTAAAATTTTTTGTATCTTCGCTTTGTAGTACCAGGTAACCCATATAATGAAAAGAATATGGCTCATCGTTTAGTAAACTTACTATGTCTTGCCAAAGTTCATTCCAGTCAGACTCTTCCCAAGAATAATCACGTTGAAAAGGAGGGACAATGTAGTTATATGAAGGACTTAATAATTCATTAAAAGATTGATTTTTAGTATCAAAATTCATTGTTGGCATATTTTTACTCATTTTTTCACCTGACAATATTAATAATCACTCATGCAATAATTTTTATCAATACCAATGAGCTAAAATAACAATGGCTCAAATTTATAATTTTGATGTTACTCCAAAATATTAATAGATTGTTGATGCGCCAATCCGATGGAATTCAGTGTCCTCAGGTTCGTTGAAGTCGATATTGTCATAAATTCCATATTTGCAGGCTATATCAAGAATTGCATTATTCATCTCTCTGGATGTCATTTGTGAATCAATAATTTTTTCAAATTTTCTATAATCTTCTTCGGTCATATCTACGATATAGTTACATTTTGCGCTAACATCAGCAACAATTTGAACTTGTATTATTTTTTTGTTTTCATCCATTAGCGGTGACTCCAAAATGTGATTCAGGTTTATCATATATGCCGTAAAATCCTGTCGTCCAGGGCGAGGAAGATGTCAAACGGTAATTAGATCTTCATCGGCATGATGATTACGGATGTGTTTTTGTTTAACTCGACAATTGCGGCACTGTCATTACCGTTAGGTTTAATTTTTATTGATTTATATTTCGGGTTATAAATTTTTGCTACTTTCTCGATATCCGCAAGATAGCTGGCATTGAAGCCAATCTCTGAAACGGGCTTGCTTTCTTTAGGAATTACTCTGTTAATGTCAGGATATTTCCCTTCAATAACCTCACAGATTGCTGCACCAACGCGTAACCCGTCTTTATCAAGATAGGTCACAATTCCATATTGGGTATCAATCTGTGCCTTGTCAAAGCGAGTAAATTTTGCGCCTTTAATTGAAATTATCACGCTTTCATGTAGCGATTCAGTCTCATGCTCACCAATAAAAACTCGATAACCGTCAGCAGCATACAGCTTTTTTTCAGGGGCAAAACAAATGCCGTTTAGATAATATCTGATATCACATTTAGCCTGAAAAATCATTGCACTGAGAAGTGCTTTTTTATCGACCGTCAAAATCATTTTTATACCTTTAACAGTTAGCAGTGACTCCAAAGTTGGATTTAGGTTTACTGTGAAAACGTCTAGAAGTATACAAAGCTGCTATAGGCAAACAGCAGTTATTAAATGCGTCATAAACTTTAGTAGGACGAATTGATATTGCTTTTTCTACACGATTAATCACTTTTCTTTTTAGTGAAAGGATAGGGCGTTTAGTATTTGTTGGTGTTTGTTGCTGAGAGGGCTTGCTTCGATTTAAGGCTGCTTTCAGTGCCATATTAAGTGCTCTGTTATATTCATAAGCTGCTTGCCTGGATCTTCTACGCTCATTTCTACGACGACGAGCATTATCATAACCATGAAAGTTACACATATTACCTCCTGACAATAAGTTTTGGTGGTGTGTGATAGGGCTAACCAGTCAAATTTACAATCATGCAGGTATTACCCTGGTATTGGCATTAGAAGAATGACTTTATTTTGGTTATTTCACACACCCCAAAACCGACTGTTTGGGTGTTTTGTGGTTCGCTTTTTCAGCGAAAGGATGTTAAAGAGCGGTATTGCTTAACTGTCGTCACTTGCCTTCATGTTCGTACGCCTCAGGCTGGCTACTTAGCAACGTCTGGCAAAGTTTCAGATAACTCGGAGTATTGTCTGGCTTTTGCCTGTTGCAGTGAGTTGATGGAGATAAGTATCACTTTTTAAGATTTAAAAGTCAACACCGCAAGAGATTTATTTATGCAGAAGAAACCTAATTTATTGATTTTAAGATAATAAAATATATAAATTGGAGGGATAAAAAATTAACAAGCTTTCTTTTCTTTAACGGCTTTCATTTCTTCATAAAGCTGATCAAGTTCGTTTTTTCTCGAATTAATTTGACTTATAAATTTATCTTTTTCTTTTTGTGGTAACTCATTAAACATTTGCAATAAATTTTTTTCTTGTTGCGATAAATCATGGACTAAATTCATGTTTGGATCATTTACATCCACAGTTTGATACATCATCGCTATTTCTTTTGCAATAGATGGACTAAAGTCATTTACAGACACCCTTAATAATTTTGCAAGAGCAACAGCGTTGCGTGCATTAAGTGCATTAACACCATTTAGCAAAGAATTTACTGCACTTTGTACAATTCCAAGGTGATCAGCAACTACGGCCTGAGATAAACCTAATTCCTTCTTTTTCGCATTAAATAGCGCTTTTAATCGCTTAGCGTCAGCTAGCTGTTCTTGATTTAATGGTTTCTTTTTCATGTAAATAATTTTATCACCTAGAGGAATAACTTCAAACCTTTAGCGGTGTTGACAATAAAATCTCTTCAAGTGATAATAAAAGCAAGCCAAGGGAGATTTTAATGAAACGATTATCTTTACTTGAATATGTAAAACTGCATGGACAAGGAAAAACAGCTAAAGCGCTAGGTTTATACCAAAGTGGTATAAGTAAAGCGCTCCGTATGAGAAGAAGAATTACTGTTCTTATCCATGATGACGGGAAAATTGAAGCTGAGGAAGTAAAACCTTTTCCGTCAAGCAATATCAAGCAAAAAACGAACTAATTTACACCGCTCTTTAACAACCTGGCCTCCCTGAAATTGGGAGATTTTACATTCCCAGCCCATCGGGAGGGAATATTATTATCTAAAACTTATGGATTAAGTGTAGGATAAGATTGCTGCAAAGACTATCAAATCATCTTTTTTTTCCAAGTGATGGAAGTCCACCACTAAAAGGCTTTTTACCATCATGCTTTGTGATGTTTTTTAAAAGATAATGTTTAGTCTTATGATGAGTTTTAATCGGTTTTCCTAGCAAACTTCTACGAGCATCTCTAATTGCTATTAAATCTTGCTCAGATGCATCAGGGTGATAAGCATTGATATGTTTTGATGGATTTTTAACATTGAACTTTTTTCCACATATTGGACACTTTACAATGTAATTCATTGATTTTATCGTCCGCTTTCCGATGACTTAAATTTCATTTTGCACGTGCGGCGAGTATTTTCAATAAGTTTTTTGATGCCTTATTTGTATGATAAAGATAAGTATTCGGTAAACAACAGTTATCAAATGAAGGCTGAGGCTTTCTGTCTTTTAGATTGAGAGTGAGTGATGCAATGGTATTAACGGTGTCATCCTGCTTGTTGAATATGGAATCAAGGATTTGCTCTGTAGAACGTGGCTTAGGTTTCGCTTCGTATTCAGCGCGTTTTCTATCCCAGAATGCCATTTGTTTTGCCAGGCGACGGGATTTAGCATTGTCTTTTTTAGGTTTAAAGATAATGGTTGCCATTTTGTTTCTCCTAAATAAGTTTTAGTGGTGTGTGCCGGGATGCTTACGGTTTTTACTCACAGTCTGTTTATTCCCTGATGTAAAAACGAGATTTGACTGTTCTGTTATATTCACACACCCCAAAACTCACTTGGTGGGGTTGCTCTAACGCTTATTCAGAGCGGTGATTCCAATATGTTAAAGAGCGAATGACTTAGGTACTGATGAACTACACTTGCCTTCATGTTCATATGCCTCGGGCTGGCTACTTAGCAACGTTTGGCAAAGTTTCAGATAACTCGTGGTATTGTCTGGCGTTTGCCTGTTGCAGTGAGTTGATGGGGTGATATTACATTCGGTAATAAATAAAGTCAATACCGAAAATATTATAAATTCATTATTTCATTTTTATTGAATGATTTTAAAAGGATTATTTTTGTCAGCGATATAAAGAGATGGTTAAAACAAATAAGAAGAGTAAAGCTATGGAGAATATTAGGGTATGGGTTAGTTATGTTGATATTAGAGTGTATGTGAGGTAGAGGGTGGTGAGAGGGCGATAAAAACCCTCGGGCGGAGGGTTATTTTCTATTTGATAAATTATACAGCTGAAGTATCAATAAACATAAGTGCATAAATGAGGTTACAACCATGATTGCAGCCATTGATGGTAATGGTAATTCTTTAAAATTCGATATTAGAATTATACCCGCAAAAAACAATATTCCCAACTCTACAAAGGTAAGAGCATAGAGTGTTATTATTGGTAACATGTATCCGTATTGCTGCAATTTAATGAAGTTATTATTTTTTATCCCTAATAGAAATGTGAGTCCAACTATAAGTACCGCAATAAGAGCGCTTGAATAAGAACTAACTGTGGCACCAAGAACATCCCTGTGTAGGGAGAAAGATAGATTTGGTGTTAATGAATATTTAAACCAACAAAAAATTGGGAATGTAATTAAGTATGGGATTGAAAATAGAATTATAGCTGATGCTATTTTTATCAACTTGTTCATTAAATATTTCCCACTATGATATAATTTATACGGCTATAATTCACATTCTATCTTTCTAAAAGACTCAAGTATAGATGGTTTAAGTCTAATGTACGTAGCTAAAATTTCTTCAGCAATGTCAGCGTTAGAACTTTTCTTTATTATTTTAGCGCCAATGTGACCTTTACCATCTAAGTAATATTCTGTGAGTTTATCAGCTGCTGATTCTTTGCCTTTAATTTTTATGTCATCAATTTTATCATAGCTAGCTGCTAGAATTTCTTTTGTTAATTTTTGAATATTTTTACGATATTTAGGTTTGATGATTATTTCAATTTCATTCAATAGCACATCACTTACATTTTTAGCTCCAATACTTCTGAGGATGTTGTTAGTTAATGAGTTTTCTGATTCAATCCTCAAAGTCGTTCTGCCGATAAAATTCATATTTAATGCATCAACTTTAGTAATCCCTTGCATTAAAGGCTCAACTATTAGGCTTTCGTTAGGCTGTAGCAATTCTTTACTTTTTATAAAATCACAAAATTCTCGCGTTCTAGGGCTCCAATTTGTCGATACAAAACCTAAAATGCTATTTTCAATAAAAACAAAAGAAGAAAACCCTAGTATTTCATCATCAGCTAAACTTTCGCGGATATCGTTAATTGAATTATTTGTTTGGTTAATTTTTTTTATTAGCTCAGAATCATTTGTTTTAGTAAACAAAAAGGTTTGTGCATTTATAGGATGTAAGTATATATAGTCACTACCAGACTCAAGCGAATGAGAATTTTTATTTATTATTTTGTCATTGATCGCCTGAGTTAAATTAATTCTACTTGTTATATCAGTGATATCATTTTTTGCATAATAAGCCCAAAAACTAACCTTCATAGAGTGTCCTTTTGTATAAAAATCTAAATAGTCATGCCTGTTTAGATAAGTTTAATGGTTGTATTTCTAAAAAATGCATCACGATGCTCTTTTGGATTTTTTCTCTTTTTCTTTCATTTCTTTATAGATTCGTTCAAGATTAGCCCGAGTCTCAGCAATTTCTTCTAGATAATTTCTTTGTTCATCTTCTGTTAATGCATTGAACATATCTAAAAGCTTTTCTTCTGTTTTTGTTAATTTGGTATATGAATTATCAGGTATCATATAACTATGATCTGTTGGTAGCATTAATTTTGCTATTTCTTCTAACTCTAAAGCTATCGATGGGCTGATCTCATTTGGTTTTACTTTTAATAGTTTTGCAAATAGAGCTACAGTTTTTGCATTTAAAGGATTTACACCATTTAGATAATGACTAACCGCAGCCTGACCAATACCTAATTGATCTGCTATATCTTCTTGAGTGATGCAAAGTTCATTTTTTTTTAGCATGTAGATTGATTTCAATCTTTTTGCATCATCTAGCTGTTCTTTTGTCAAAGGTTTTTTCTTATTCATGCTCTTATTTTATTACCGTTGATCATATTATAGAAATACATTCGGTATTGACATGCGTTATTACCGAATGTAATAATATATCTAAAAGGAGATTCGGATGAACAAAATTACTATTGAGGATTATGTAAACCGACATGGACAAGAAACAACTGCTAAGGAACTTGGTATTACCCAAGGAGCCGTTAGCAGAGCATTGAAGCAACATCGGAAAATTTTTTTAAATTTCACTAAGAATGGAATTGAGGCAATAGAAATAAAACCTTTTCCATCAAATAGTAACAAGCAAAAATCGAACTAATTTACACCGCTCTTTAACAACTTGGCCTCCCTGAAATTGGGAGATTTATAAATTCCCAGCCCATCGGGAGGGAATACTATTATCTGAAACTTATGGAATTAATTATAGACATGGAAACCACAATTACACGCAAATCAAATGCAAAAAATATTGAAGCCAAAATACGCAATGGCATTCAGGCACATTCAGCAATAAGAATTGCTCACGCTATTGGCATAAATCCTTCTCAAATCACGAGATGGCAGTCAGAGGATGGAATAATTCCTAAGATGGCAAGACTGCTTGATTGCATAGGGTACGATTCACCGAAGCAGGATTTAGTCATAACAAATATCTCAGGTGAAGAGATACGCAAGCTGATAGATATGCTGGAACATTTGAGATTGCCAAAAAAAGAAGCTCCAGAGTTAAAAAACAATGGAGCCTGCAAACATCATATCCAACTTTAAGTTTGGGTTACCTTTCAAGGAGAAGGGAAACGCCAGTTTTCCCTTTTTTCTTTCAATTTCAGCGAGGTCATTATGGCAAATAAACGCCGATTTTACCAGTCAAATATTCATAAAAACATTATTAGAGAGAGAGTCAATCGCTCTTTCACAGAGTTAGCCGCCAAGAAGCTAAAAGCCGCATTAGAAAATGCAAATTTAAGGCTTAAACATCGCGAAGAATCCATTAGAGGTAATCAGTATGAGTAGAATAGCAACAAATTGGGTATGGAAAATTAATTTAAAAGCTTCTCAGAAGTTGTTATTACTAGCTCTAGCTGACAGAGCTGATGAACATCATTGTTGCTATCCCAGTATTCAGAGGCTATCAAATGATACTGGGTTAGATAGAAAAACTATTTGCCGACAAATTAACCAAATGATAGCTGAAGGGTTAATAATCGATACTGGAGAGAGAAAAGGAGCAACAAAACAAGTTAAAGTTTTACGGTTAAATATAACCGAAGAAGAGTACCAAAAACGGGATGATAAACAGTACCAAAATGGGAACAGTACCGAAATTGGTAACGATCCCAAAAACGGTACTTTGAACAGTACCAAAAACGGTACTTTGAAGGATCCCAAAAACGGTACTCAGAATCTATCAGTAGAACCTAACATAGAATCTAAAGATCTTAACACCCAAAAAACTGTTCAAAAAAAATCGATTGAAAAAATATCTCGTTATGCGTTTGAAGGTGAAGTGATTCGACTCAACCAAAAAGATTTTGAACAATGGGCGTCGATATTTTCAGATATTGATTTATTGCAGGAATTGAAACGGTTCGATGTTGAATTCAGCAAAGAAAAACCTAAAAACTGGTTTTCAGCACTGAGTGCAAAATTGAATTATCAAAACGAGACGGCACGCAAACGCAAGCAGCAAAGACAACCTATACCCAATCAATCAACAATGACCATCGCTAAAAACGGCTTGGTATTTTTCTAACAAAATCATCATGAAATCAATTATCAAATCAATACTCATCCGTGGGTACAACCACGGCTGGCTGAGCGCGGGCATTGTACAATACGGGTTTGACAAATTTAATCTGAGGGAAGCATGATTAGCATTACGGAATTATCTGAGAGGTTGTGGCTTGATGTTGTCAGAGTGGCTAAATATCTTTTACCTGAAGGCAAAAAAGAGGGGCACGAGTGGGTGGCTGGCTCTGTGCATGGTGAGCAGGGAAAAAGTTTAAAAGTTAATCTCTCTGGCAAAAAGGTCTGGTCAGATTTTGCAGAGGGAACAGGGGGCGATTTACTCGATTTGTGGGTTCAGGTCAGGGGCTGTAGTTTGCATCAGGCGATGGCGGAAGCAAAGCAGTTTCTAGGGATAGCGGATGAATCGGGTACATTTGAAGCAAAACGGAAAAAACAGTTTAAACGTCCACAACCCGCATCACTAAAAAAAACCGTCCGTAAACCACAAGACTGTTACGAATATCTTCAATCACGAGGCATAGGCCGAAAAACGGCGAAAGAATTTCAGGTCAGTGATGGGATTGTCTGGTCACCTGAAGATAACAGGGAATTACCCGCTATCGCGTTCCCTTACAAGCGAGATGGCGAGCTGATACAGGTTAAACGTATTAGCACAGCAAGACCTGATGGGAAGAAAGTTATTTCAGTTGAAGCGGATTGTGAACCGTGTTTGTTCGGCTGGCAAGCGCTACCCAAAGCAACCCGTGCAGTCATATTGTGCGAGGGTGAAATTGACTGCATGAGTTATCACCAATATGGGTTGAGTGCATTGTCGGTTCCTTTTGGCGGTGGCTGCGGAGCCAAACAACAGTGGATTGAATATGAATTTCACAACCTTGACCGCTTTACTGAAATCTGGTTGTCGATGGACAATGACGAAGTGGGACAACAGGCAGCCCTGGAAATCGCCCGTCGATTAGGAGAATATCGGTGTCGTTTAGTTAAACTGCCCCACAAGGACATCAACGAATGTTTACAGGCTGGTATGACGCAGCAGGAAATTGTACATTGCCTTGAAACAGCAGCTTATTTTGACCCAGAAGAACTCTGCACAGCGCGAGATTTTTATCAAAGCACGCTTGATGCATTTTACGGCAAAGAGGAATATTTGTTCAAAACACCTTGGGAGTCATTAAATCGGCATTTCAGTTATCGTGAATCTGAGTTAACGCTACTTAATGGAGTCAATGGGCACGGTAAGAGTGAAATTTTGGGGCATGTTCTGTGTGAAGCAATGCGTCAGGGAATGAGAGCCTGTGTTGCTTCGTTTGAGTTAAAACCCGCAACGTTTTTAAAGCGTCTGACCCGTCAGGCGACATGTGCTAAATTACCCTCACAATTAGAAATTGAGTCCGCTTTTAAGTTTTATGAAGATAGGCTCTGGTTATTTGGCTTAACAGGGACAGCGAAATCATCACGATTACTCGAAATATTTAAATATGCTAACCGCCGATATGGTATCAACCTGTTTATCATTGACAGCCTGATGAAGTGTGGGCTTGCAGATGATGATTACAACGGGCAAAAAGCCTTCATGGATGCACTATGTGATTTTAAAAACAAAACCTCATGCCACGTTATTCTAGTGACACACAGCCGTAAATCGGAAAGTGAGGAGAAACCCACAGGGAAAATGGACGTAAAAGGCTCAGGTTCAATCACCGACCTTGCCGATAACCTTTTCATTATTTGGCGAAATAAACGCAGAGAGCGAGCGCTACAGAAGCTAGAAGCCAGTCAACTATTAACTGAAAAAGAGCAGGAATATCTAAAAGAGCCAGCTTCCATATTGTGTTTAGAAAAACAGCGCAATGGTGAGGGGTGGGAAGGAAAAATCTCATTGTATCTGGATAAACAGGCGCATCAATTTTTAGCAGAAGAAAATACAAGCCCTTATAATTACATCGCCAACATGCCAAACAGTGATTATGACCAGGTTTGGATGAATAACAATGTATCTAGAGATTAAACTCAGCTTTAACATCTTCAAATAATCAGGACACCCCCAATGAAATACCAAATTGAAGCAACCCTTGTTAAGGATGGCGGCGAACCTGTGCATTGGCAGCGCTTTAGCGACAAAGCACTATCAGAAAAAGATTGCCTGAAAATGTTATCCCAGCCGTCCATGTTCAAAATGCAATTTAGCGAGATAGGTTACTACTGGACTGCTATCAATGTAAAAGCTGGAAAGCAAGCTCAAATCAAGTTGATAAATTTTATCTGTAAGGAGATTAATGATGGAGTGGATTAAATGTGAAGAACGATTGCCATTAGTAGACGAACTGGTTTTAATTTGTAAGCGTTGTAATGATGACTTTGAAATTGAAGTTGGCTGGCGAGAGAATGAGAATAGTACTTTCATTTATCATTGTAATAAAGATGAAAAATTAACTTTCGAGCCGGATTATTGGATGCCATTACCTGAGCCGCCTAAGGAAGACTGGTAATGCATGAAATAATTAACTTTATTTACAAAATTAGCATGAATATCTTTTGTTTTTTAGGTGTTGTGATATCAATGATAATGTTGACTATCAAAATTGACAACAGTACGTGGTTTATTGCTTCTTTGAGGCTCTTATCAATAGTGGCAGTCACATCATTAGCTATCACAATGGTATATATCCTTTCTTTCTTGTTTAACCATGTTTTCTTGAAATGAAAAAGAACAGGAGGTATATCTGGAAGACAAATTACTCTTACACGAATCAACGAAACAATCCGTCTGGCAAACCTTAAAAGCTGTTCTTGCAACAAACCAACCGCATCAACTTATTATCAAGCCCTTCAAGCAGACTCGAAGCCTATCGCAAAATGCACTTTTTCATTTGTGGACATCTGAGATAAGTAAATATCTGTGTGCAAATGACGCTAATTACACTCCAGAGCAGGTGAAGGAAATGCTGAAACATACATTCTTAGGCTATGAAGTGGTAGAGCGTATTGATGTAACCACACAGCAGCCAGAGCGTGTCAGAGCGCTCAGGAGGACATCAAAACTTGATACGGGTGAGATGCATGTCTTTATGCAAAAAGTGGAATGCTGGGCGATTGGCATAGGTTGTTTTGTGACGGTACCGGAAAGCTCGGAGTATATGAAATTAAAACAGGAACAAGAAAATTAAATGGCACTAAAAAGGGATAAATACGATGCCGTGTTCTCTGAATTAGTCCGCGAAAGAACAAACTGGATATGTGATTATTGCGGACGACATTTTCAGCATGAACGCGCTAAACTACACTGCTCACACTTCAAATCAAGGCGACATAAAGCCACCCGTTATCACCCCTGTAATAGTTTTTCGCACTGCCTGGGCTGTCATCGTAAGTTAGGCGAAGACCCTTACGAGTTTACCGCGCATGCAGAAATAACTTATGGTGAGATGACCATTGCCAAAATAGCGATGCTAGCAAATACCCCTGTAAGGCTCAAGGTGGGCGAAATGGATGAAATCTACCGTCAAATGAAACGTGAGCTAAAAAGAATGAAAACGATGCGACTTGATGGATTTACAGGGCGCATTGAGTTTTTCTTGCCGAATTGGTATCAGGCAGGCATTACCTTTCGGATGGGCGAAGAAAAAGCCCACACACATTAAACCACCATTAAACATTCAACGCAGGGCATTGAGACCATGCCTCTATTCATATTTTACTGCCGGAGGGGAATTAATGCGGGACATTCAGCAGGTATTAGCTCGCTGGGGAGCATGGGTCGCCGATAATAGAGAAGATGTGTACTGGTCACCTGTTGCAACAGGATTTAAAGGACTAATTCCGCTAAAAATAAAATCAAGACCCCAATGTTGCGAAGATGATGCCATGATTATTTCAAGTTGTATGGCTAAGTTAAACCAGAAAAATAGCGATATCCACGATTTACTCTTTGAATATTATGTGTTTGGAAAAACATTTATCCAATTAGCTTATGAACACCATTGCTCAGATACACATATAGGGAAAAAATTACAAAAAGCAGAAGGTGTGATTGAGGGAATGTTGATGATGTTGAATATAAAACTGGAAATGGATCCTGATGTGCAAAAATAGCCTAAAAATACTTTACGATCGTAAAAATACTGATATTGTGATAAGAGTGACAACAACGTCAGCTAACTTATGAACCTCGCATTTGCGGGGTTTTTTGTTGCCTTATTAACCAAATAATAATATCTTATCAACGCATTACTTTTTGTAAGTTCGCACGATCCATACGGTAAATAAGCCAGTAGTGCATAGCCCCATGTGAAAGCGTGGGGCTTTACACAGATCATAAAGTGAAATAAACTAAATACGTGATCACATGTAAAACCTTGTCGTTTTATCTTCTATCCCTGATAGTTGTCGCTATCAGGGATTCCTATATATAGTATTTAGTATTCAAAATATATACTATATGTCGTTATTATATTCTTGAGCAAAAAAAGATCAACGAAAAGATCGACTTACGAATTTTCACCCCTTGTTGATGGTGGGTTTTTTCGTTCCCGCCACCGCAAAAGACAGTTCAATAGCCTAAACGAGTAAGGCGGTTGGTTTCCTGTTCAATAGTTAAACATGAGGTTAAAGTATGAACGAACGTATAGAAGTATTAGAAAGTAGAATTGGTGAATTGGAAAAACAGTTCACAAAGATGAATAATGTGAACTGCTGTACTAAATCAGAGGATAGTGTGGATGCTATTTTTCAAAATGCTTTAGATTTAACGCATGTAAAAAATGCAACGTCTAATTTTAAAACAAATTGTAAAGTTACTTATCAACGAGTTTAAAATTGTCGAGCATATTTTTGACTACGCTATTTTCAACATGTGCAGATATTTCATTAACTATTTCTTTACGTTGAGTTTCTGGAAGTTTATAAAACAAATGAGTAATAATCATCTTTAACACGTTAACCTCATTAAGTAATGCTTCTGGAGAAGCGATGTTAGTTGTATAGTTCATTTCAACAAGCAAGTTTTTTGATATTTTTGACATTCTGTTTCCTCAATAGTTTTAGTGACTAAGCCATTAACCAAAATTAATAGCTGATAAATTTTACCAAATTGAAAATCTAAATGCTGAGCAAAATTAGGTCTCGGCACAAAGAAATCTTTCATCTCATCATTATTCAAAGCAATGGAACCCTCAATGGGAGGGTATATGCGTATGTTTGAAAAACACTCAACCCTCAATGCTTATTTGTCCGGCATCCTAACGACTTTGATGGGTTTTAGTATTGACCAATGGGTGGCGCTGATAGGGATAACCTGTACGGTTGCGACCTGCTTAGTCAACTGGTACTACAAATGGAAGGAGCTCAAGTTAAAAGAGCGTCACTATGAAGATACCGAAAAAAATATTGATGGCGACAGGCGGTAGCGCGTTGTTTTTGGCCTCAAGCATGATAACCCATTTCGAAGGGTTGAGACTTAAGCCCTATTTTGACGGTGGCGGTATTCTTTCTGTTTGCTACGGGCACACGGGTAACGATATTGAGCGTAATAGGACGTACACCAAAGCCGAATGTGACAAATGGCTTGATGACGATTTGAAAGCGGTTAAGCGTTATGTTGACCCGTTGATTAAGGTCAATATCAATACACTGACTCAGGCAGCCCTTTACTCATTCGCTTACAACGTGGGTGTGGGGAATTTTACTAAATCGACGTTACTCAAAAAGCTCAATGCCGATGACCGAAAAGGCGCATGTGATGAGATGAAGCGATGGGTTTATGTGAAAGGCGAAAAACGACACATTAAAGTGCAATCACGGGGCTTAATGACCCGTCGAGAAATAGAGAGTGTAATATGTTATGGCGACCTTACGCATTTATCGTAGTGATGATTGTTGGATTGGTTTTATCACTCGTTTTTCTCAACAGCCGTTACCGAGCCGTCAAGCAAAACTACCAAACGCTAAAACAGCAATATCAGGCTCAACTCGAAGCCGTGAAATTGCAGCAGCAGAAGATAGATGCCTTGCACCAACTCGATATTGAACACACCGAGGAACTCAATAATGCCAAAGCTGAAATTGCTAAGCTGCATGATGCTGTTCGTGCTGGTGCTAAGCGGTTGCGCGTCAACGCCGTGTGTCGTGCACCCAAAACCACTACCGCCCAGAGCCGATATGATGAAACCACCCCACAACTTAGCACAGCAGCTCGACAAGATTATTTCCATCTCAGAGAGATGATAGTCGAGAACGAAAAGCAGACGAAATATTTACAGCAGTACATCAAAACACAGTGTCAATAAAACCATTTAACTCATTGTTTTTATTACAAGAGGTCAAGTTGACCACCTGGGTCATTTCAGTACTAAACTCATTTTTATTTCTGTTATATAGCCTGTTAACTGACTTAATGAATAGCAACAAGTTCTGGCCCTGATACACCATGGGAAGATCCATCATTATTTACAACCACCGCAGGACAATTTTGTCCCGAACTTAATACTTGAACAAATTTTTTAAATCATTAGGGACTCCTTGGCGCTAAGGAGTCCTCTTATTTCAACGCGCCCTCACCGCGCATTAATCAAACACAGAACCTTACAGAAAGTCGAGCCTGAGAATTGCCGTTTAAAAATGGTGCTTTTTCTGTGGGCGGCTTTTCTGTGTGAGCAGGTTCGATTTTCTATAAGGAAAAGTACGATGAAAGCAGTAACAACTAAAAATGACAATTTTTTAGTAACAGAAATGCCAACAATGACCAGTCTGGAAATGGTGGATTACATTAATGCTGAACGTGAATCAAAAGCAAAAAGTCAAGGTTTGGCTTTTCCGTGTGAGAAATACAGACAATTACAACATCGAAGCTTTCTTACAAAAGTACCGAAAGTGTTAGGTGAGTACTCAGCAAAATTTTTTGCTCAGTACAAAGACAGCACGGGTCGTGACCTTCCTTGTTATCACTTCCCTAAGCGTGAAGCCTGTCTGATGGCAATGAGCTATAGCTATGAGTTACAAGCCAAAGTCTATGACTACATGACCGATTTAGAAGAAAATAAAGGATTAGCTTTTACTATTGAACAATTACAAAACATTGTGGCTACCGCCCGAAAAGCGTCTGATGAAGATTCGTCTGATGCAGGGAGAAGATTACGCAAGCGTCAAGATGATTTACCCATTCTTAAAAAAGCTGAAAAAACAGTAATGGAGTTATCTCAAATACCCCTTGATTTAATTGGTGGGGGTAGCAGGAGGATAGAAGGATGACCCCCGAACAATTCATCGAAATCAATGTCAAGGCCGAGTTAATGAAGCTCGGCTTTTCTTCATCGATAGCAGCAACAGCAACAAATGAAGCTATCCGGTACTACCGCAAACAGCCAGCAAGCAGACGAGGCAAGATGCTAGAAGATTGTCTCAATCAGGCTAAACGATGGGCGAAGAGTGCAGCTAAACATAAACATTAATTTGAAATAGGTGAGCTATGTCTGAAAAGAATGCACCAGAAATTATAGTAAGAATAAAGGCTGATGAGAGTGATTTCATTAAATTAGCAGATCGCTTGGAACGTATTGCTAATTTGATGAAACAAATGGGGTCAATTAACGAAGAGAAAACATATCCAGCCAGTTTGCAAATGGCAGTACAAGAGGCTAGTAATATTGGCGTTCGCGCAGCGCTTGAAAAAGTGAGAGATAATCAAATAAACGATGAAAAAGAGACATCGATAAAATTATCAAAACTGTTTATTAGGGGTGTGTTTAAAGGCTATGCGCTTACCGTTAAGGGAAAGATACTCGCTAATCTGGAATCGACGATTGTAGAGAGTAAACCGCATCAAATTCCACGCGTTACTGCATCTTTCATTGTAACCGATGAGATGATAATTGATGCTCCTGATATATATTTAAAAGATTACATTTGTCGGTCAGCAGATTAAGTGAACCGATATGAAACTTAATATGTTAAAACCAAGAGTGATGACATTAAATACCACAGCAATCAAACCTCATCACATAAGTAATCGCCGCATTACAGGTTATCAATTACAAAAACGCCGATTTGAAGTGTGGAAAGATAACCCACACTGTGCAGTGTGTGGTCGTCTTGTAGATTACCCATCAGGGTTTGAACTTGATCATGTCATCCCGCTATTTAAAGGCGGCGCAGATACAATAGATAACGTTCAAATTTTGTGCAATGGTGAGGATGGATGTCACAAAAACAAAACAAAAGAAGACATTAAGTAACGTCTTTCCTTATGCAAAGCAGGGGGGGAGGCAGAAAGGAAAAGCGCCCCACTTTTCGAAACCTCACGTCCACTCATTCACAGAAAAAATTTCATAATTAAAAATGTAAACTATGTGAAATTAATATGTTAACAACAAAAAAGAAGAAATTTGCTGAAGCAATCTATGCGGGCAAAAATCAGCAAGAAGCTGCAATTTGCGCTGGCTATAGTGAAAAAGCTGCAAAAACGAGAGGTAGCTTATTAGCTAGTGATCCATGCGTACTTAAATATCTAAGAATGCTAGAAGATGACGCAATCAATCCAACTGATACTACTACTTCTACAGATAAAAATATTGAAGATCCTATTTATGTAATGAAAACCATCATGCTAAAAAATATAAATAGTGATCCAAAGTTGGCATTAGATGCAGCTGCTAAATTAGCTCCTTATTTATATAAAAAATTGGGAGAGTCAGGGAAAAAAC
The DNA here is from genome assembly GCF_020268605.1 of Arsenophonus apicola. Lineage (NCBI taxonomy): Bacteria > Pseudomonadati > Pseudomonadota > Gammaproteobacteria > Enterobacterales > Morganellaceae > Arsenophonus > Arsenophonus apicola. The sequence goes on along the minus strand of NZ_CP084222.1, from coordinate 2,482,647 downwards.
AGGAAAAATCAGAAAAAGCAAAGAATACAAACAGATTTTCACCTTTACCCACTCCAAAGTTAGTTGTAAATAATAAGAAATAATTATGGTTAATTGGTCAACAGCTTGTCATGATTGGGCAGATAGAATAAAGAGTGGGCAATCTATTATTCCACCCCCGATTTATCCTGATCAGGCTGAACAGGCATTAAATATTTTTAAACAACTCAAGATTGTTGATGCACCCGGTAGTCCAACATTTGGTGAATCCTGCGCTCAGTGGGTTTTTGATCTGGTTGCTGCTTTGTTTGGCTCTTACGATGTTAAAACAGGTCGTCGTCATATAACTGAAGTATTCATTTTAATCCCGAAAAAAAATTCAAAATCAACGCTAGCAGCTGGCATTATGATGACAGCATTACTTCTTAACTGGCGTCAGGCTGCTGGTTATACGATTATTGCGCCGACAGTTGAAGTGGCTAATAATGCATTTAATCCTGCAAGAGATATGGTTAGGCATGAAGATGAACTGGACGATTTACTTCAAGTTCAAACTCATATTCGAACGATTACGCATCGTAACTCTAATACTACGCTAAAAGTAGTTGCCGCAGATCCTAATACTGTTTCAGGTATAAAATCTGTTGGAACATTGATTGATGAATTGTGGTTGTTTGGTAAACAAGTTAATGCAGAAGACATGTTGCGAGAAGCGATAGGCGGGCTGGCTTCACGTCCTGAAGGATTTGTGATTTACACTACAACACAATCGAATGAACCTCCATCAGGTGTATTTAAACAGAAATTACAGTATGCGCGTGACGTTAGAGACGGAAAAATTGACGATCCGCATTTTCTGCCTGTCATCTTTGAACATCCACCTGAGATGGTAAAAAGTGGAGAACATTTACTAGCTGAAAATCTAGCAATGGTTAATCCTAATCTGGGTTATTCGGTTGATGAATCGTTTCTGTTTCGTGAATTTAGAAAAGCCAAAGAAAGTGGCGAAGCATCATTTCGTGGGTTTTTGGCTAAACATGCTAATGTAGAAATTGGATTGGCATTACGTTCAGATCGTTGGGCTGGGGCGGATTTTTGGGCACAACAGGCTGACGGGGTATTAACACTAGATACTTTACTAGAACGATCTGAGGTAGTAACCATTGGGATTGATGGTGGTGGTCTAGATGACTTGCTGGGATTGTCAGTTGTAGGTCGTTGCAAAGAAACCCGCAAATGGATGGCATGGTCATATGCCTGGGGACATACTTCCGTTATTGAACGACGTAAAAGTGAAGCATCTAAACTGCTTGATTTCGAAAAAGATGGTGATTTTACGTTAGTAAAACACGTTGGTGATGATACTCGCGCACTAGCTAATATTGTAGAACATGTTCATCAGTTAGGCTTGCTAGATAAAATCGGTGTCGATCCAGCAGGAATTGGCGGACTACTTGATGAAATCGTTCAGCGAGGAATTGATCAGGAAAGTATTGTCGGCATATCACAAGGTTGGCGTTTAGGTGGTGCAATTCAGACGACAGAACGAAAATTAGCGGAAAATGTGCTTATTCACGCTGAACAACCCCTTATGAACTGGTGTGTAAGTAATGCCCGCATTGAACCAAAAGGAAATGCAATATTAATCACAAAACAGGCCAGTGGCAGATCGAAGATTGACCCACTAATGGCGCTGTTTAATGCTGTTTCACTGATGGCATTGAATCCAGAACCTGCCAAAAAAGAATACAAAGTTTACTTTATCTAATTACATCTTATCACAATCAATAACCCCGCATAAGCGGGTTTTTTTATGGAGTCGTTATGCAAGAAAAACGTTCCTATAGTTTGCTGACGATCAAATCCGTTAATGAAGAAAAGCGAGAAATTCACGGTACAGCGACTACACCCTCGACTGACTCTGATGGAGATATCGTTAATCCAGACGGTGGAATATTTACACTGCCAATCCCTCTTCTGTGGCAACACAATCAAGATGAACCGATTGGCGAAGTAATAGAGGCAAAAGTTACGAAAAATGGCATTGAAGTCAAAGCAAAATTGATCAAAGTGTCATCACCATCACGGTTAGCAGCAAGACTTGAAGAAGCCTGGGAGTCGATAAAATCAGGTCTGGTAAAAGGACTTTCGATTGGATTTAAACCACTTGAATATGCTTTTATCGACGACGGCGGAGTTCATTTCACGAAATGGCGGTGGTTTGAACTCTCTGCTGTGACAATTCCGGCCAATTCAGACTGTAGCATTCAAACCGTAAAATCACTATTCAAATCGCCTGCCGCGTTCGGCAAAAGGCAAACAACTTTAATCAAATCAAAAACATTTACAGCTGGCGTTTCAGCATCAATAACTAAAAAGGATAATCAGATGACTATCGCTGAACAAATAAAATCATTTGAAGCGAAACGGGCAGCTAATGATGCAGCGCGTTTAGATATTATGAATAAAGCAGCCGAAGAAGGCCGCACACTTGACGAAGAAGAGTCAGAAAACTACGACAATTTAACGTCTGAAATTAAATCTGTCGATGCACATTTATCAAGACTACGTGAAATGCAAGATACGCAGATTAAAACTGCAAAACCAGTTGATAATACTCAAAAATCAATCTTAGACGCCGCGCGTAGTCGTTCCGGCATTGTTAAAGCCGATGAAAAACTCGCGCCAGGTATTGAATTTGCCCGCTATGTGAAATGTTTAGCTTCTGCTAAAGGTAACGTAGTTCAAGCGCTTGAAATTGCAAAATCGCAATATCCAGAGCAACCAAGGATTCAAAATGTTTTAAAAGCCGCTGTTAGTGCAGGTACAACAACTAACCCTGAGTGGGCTGGTGCGCTAGTTGAATATCAAAATTTTGCTGGTGATTTCATCGAATTTTTACGACCCAAAACCATCATTGGACAATTCGGCACAGGAATTATCCCATCTTTATTTAATGTTCCTTTCAATGTTCGTATTCCTGGCCAGATTAGCGGGGGTGACGGATATTGGGTTGGTGAAGCATCGCCTAAGCCATTAACTAAAGTCGATTTTAAATCAATTACGTTAGGTTTTGCTAAAGTCGCTAATATTGCAGTATTAACAGATGAACTTGTTAGATTTAGCACCCCTTCAGCTGACCTGTTAGTACGAAATGCTTTAGCTGCTGCCATTATTGAACGTATTGATATTGATTTTATTAATCCTACAAAAGCAGAAGTTGCAGGTGTATCACCCGCCTCTATCACAAATGATGTCACTGCAATTAAGTCAACGGGTAATCCTGAAGCCGATGTTGAATTGCTTTTTGAAAAATTTATTGAGAAAAATCTTTCACCAACCAATGGTGTATGGCTAATGTCATCAATGACAGCACTAGCACTATCTAAGATGAAAAATCCACTTGGTCAGAAAATGTATCCTGAATTGACATTGCTAGGTGGCACTTTCCAAGGATTACCAGCTATTGTCTCTCAATATGTTGGCACCAATCTGATTCTAGTGAACGCCTCAGATATTTACCTGGCTGACGATGGTCAAGTAGTTATCGAAGCCAGCCGTGAAGCCTCGTTGGAGATGGAAAGCGAACCTACCAACAATAGCAAAACCGGTAAGGGTGCCTCCCTTGTTTCAATGTTTCAGACAAACAGTGTAGCAATCCGAGCAGAACGCTTTATCAACTGGCGTAAGCGTCGAGCTGAAGCAGTTGCCTACGTTTCTGACGTCAATTACAAAACCCCAGTAGATGGCAAACCCGATCCTGACCCAAAGTCATAACCGCCGATAGTACGAAAATTAGGGCGGATAGTACAAAGAGGAGAGTTAACTAATGGCTGATATTAAAAAAATTAATATTGGAGCTAAACCTGATGATGGCACAGGAGACCCAATCCGTGATGCTTTTGGCAAAGTAAATGATAACTTTGAAACACTCAATGCGGAAACTGGAAAAGGTGAAAAAGGGGATCCTGGTGAGCAAGGACCACAAGGTCCAGCTGGACCTAAAGGTGATACTGGCCCAGCAGGAAAAGATGGCGCTCCTGGTGCAAAAGGTGAAAAGGGAGACAAAGGCGATCCTGGTAAGGACGTTGCACCCGGGAAGGATTTGTCAACTGAGCTTGCAGCATTGACCGAACGGGTTAAAGCATTAGAAGACGCTAAACCATAAGTCAACGTTTCTGGTAATAAATAAAGCTAAATGACAAGGCGCTAAATGCGCCTTTTTATTAAAAATGGATAATTTATGCCCGTTTTCAAAAAATTAGGCGGATTTTTGCGTCGGTCATTTTCAGGAAGCAGATTGGGAATGGGCGGCTGGTTTCCGTTAACGATTAGAGAGCCTTATGCTGGTGCCTGGCAACAAAATGTCGAGCTAAGCAGAGAAGATATACTCGCTTATCACCCTATTTTTGCGTGTATCACGCTTATTGCTTCTGATATTTCAAAATTGCCATTGCTGTTGAAAAAACGGGATAGTAACGGTATTTGGATAGATACAGATGATAAAAATATCGCTGTCATCAAAAAACCAAACTCACTACAAACACGCAATCAATTTTTTGAAAACTGGCTTAATTCAAAGCTTTCAAGTGGTAACACCTACGTTTTTAAAAGAAGAAATACAAAAGGAAAAGTTTCTTCACTTCATATTCTTGACCCAAACAGAATAACTCCTCTTGTTAGTGATGATGGAGAAATATTTTATCAAGTATCTGTTGATAATGTATCTGGTATTAAAGAATCAGTAACAGCACCTGCCACTGAAATTATTCATGATCGCTTTAACTGTCTTTATCATCCCTTGGTCGGATTGCCACCGATTTATGCTTGTGCGATGGCAGCCTCACAAGGTACGGCAATTATGAAAAATGCTACCCGTTTGTTTGTTAACGGTGGAAAACCAGGTGGAATTATTGAGATACCAGGAAAACTTTCAGAAGATGCAGTACGCGAGATAAAAGAAGCCTGGGAAAGTGGTTACGGAGGCGAAAACGCAGGAAAAACAGCAGTTTTAACAGAAAGTGCAAAATATAATCCAGCATCGGCAAGCCCGGCAGATTCTCAATTAGTTGAACAACTTGGATTAACAGCAGAAATATGCTGTTCAGTATTTCATGTACCTTTGTACAAAATTGGCCTTGGCCAAGTTCCTTCTTATAACAATGTTGAAGCATTAGACCAACAATACTATTCACAGTGTTTGCAATCACATATTGAGGCAATCGAAGTATTGTTAGCCGAAGGATTAGAGCTACCAGAGAAACACAAAATTGAGTTTGATCTAGATGCGCTATTGAGGATGGATACATCAACCAGATTTAAGTCTTACAACGAAGGTGTAAAAGGTGGTTGGTTGTCACCGAATGAAGTCCGTAAAAAAGAAAACTTACTAGCAGTGGAAGGAGGAGAAACGCCATATTTGCAGCAACAAAACTACAGTTTATCCGCTCTTTCCCGCCGAGATAATATGCCGATTGAACCAACTGAAACTACACCAATTCAGGAAACAGTTAATAATGATAATGAAGATTTAACAGATAGTGAAAAATGGGCATATCAATCAATCCTTAAAGGAATTATCACACGATGAATAAACGAGATATGTCGTTATTACAATTGATCGGAGCAACGATCAAACAAGAATTGATTAAACAAGAAAATGATTTCGTCAATAAAATAAATGCTATTAAAGAAAGTTTTGAAACAAAAATTTCAGAACTACAAAAACAAAATACTATCGATAAACAGTTATTAGAAGAAAAAGCAAAACAGCAACCAGAAATTAGTTTGCGAGATATTGAACAGTTAATAAATACAAAAATCGCTGATTTAGCTAAATTACTTCCTGCTCAAAAGATACCGGATATCGATGCTTTAATTACTGATGCTATCAGTAAACTACCTCCACCGAAAGATGGCAAAAGTGTCAGTCTTGATGATGTAAGAAGTGTGATAACTGAGGAAGTTAAAAAACATGTTGCGGATATACCCACACCAAAAGATGGCGAAGATGCTGATCCGGATATTGTCGCTAAAAAACTACTTGAATTAATGCCTAAGCCTAAAGACGGGCAAGATGGTAGAGACGCATTAGATATTGAAATTTTACCAGATATTGATGAATCAAAAAATTATCCACGTGGGACATTTGCAACACATCGTGGTGGTATCTGGCGAGCTTTTCAGAAAACAACCGGTATGCATGGTTGGGAATGCGTAATTAATGGGCATTATGCAGAAAATAGGGAAATGAAAGATGCCAGGACATTAGTTATTCGATCTGAAATGGCTGACGGTCAGGTTAATACCAGTGAATATACTATTCCAACAATGATTTATTGCGGTGTCTATTCTTCTGAAAAAGAATATCAAAAAGGTGATGTGACTACTTGGGGTGGTTCACTCTGGCATTGCAATGAACAGACCAAAGATAAGCCTGGCGAACATAATTCAAAAGGTTGGACGCTGATTGTTAAACGTGGCCGTGATGGAAAGGATAGAGCATGATAGAGATTGTGACATTAGCAGAAGTTAAATCCCACTTAAGGATTGACCATGATGTTTTAGACGCTGATTTGCAAAATAAAATTGCCAGTTCTAGTGCGGCAATCTTGGATTTTATCGATTATTGGGTACAAAAAAATGATAACGATGAAGTAAAAATAAAGGATTCCCAGGACTTTAATCGTGTGAAAAGTGCTGTCCTTATTTTGATTGGTATTCTTTATCGTGATCCTGATGGTGCAGACAAAGGTTTATACCCGAAAGGAGAGTTGCCATATCCAGTGGTTTCTCTCATTAATTCACTACACAAACCAGTAATTATTTGAGGTTTTTATGTTAGCTGGCCAACTCACTAAACGTATTACATTATCAAAATTTAAGATTATTCGTGATGATCTGGGTGGTGAGAAAGTTGTTACAGAGCTGGTTACTGAAGTCTGGGCTAAAGCTGAAGCAATATCTAATCGTAAAATACGAACAGCTGAGCAACAACAAGTGATTGAAACAATGCGATTTACAATTAGGCCACGTAATGATGTCGATATCAACTGGTTAGTCGGTTATCAAAATCGCAATTTTACCGTGCGTGCGGTTGATAGAAATTTACCTGATCGACTCATTGTTATCACTGAAGCGGATATTAGGCATGATAGAAACTGATATAAAAAACGATTTAGAACGAATTAGTGGATTATCCACTTATTATGTTGCATTACCGTCCAATCATTTAGAGGGTATAGTTTATCTTCGCGTCAGTGATCCCAAAATGTTTACCGGATTAGCAAAAACTAAACTGGTACAAGCCAGATTTCAAGTTGTTGTTCAGTTAGCTGATGATTATGAAAAAGCACTACTTATAAGCGATAAAATCCGTGACGAATGGGAAAGTATCGAACATGGTTATTTAGGAAATTATCCGGTGCAAACGGTAGAACGAGGTAATTTTTGGCAAGATATGGAAGAGCAGACAGATAACCGTAAGATTTATCGTATTGGTCGTGATTTTATACTGACATACGCTGAGGATGCAGAATGAGAACGCGAGTAGAAATTAAAGGCTTAAGAGAGCTTGAATACGCATTAAAAAAACTAGGCGATGAGATTGCTGTTAAAGTTCTGCGTGATGCTGGACGAGAAGCGATGAAACCGGTGTTAGAAGACATGAAATTACATGCTGGTTATAACGTTTTAAGTAACAAAGAACATATGCGAGATAGCATTAAAATACGTACAAATAGCAGGATAAATGATAATAAAACGCAAACAGTAGTAACAATACGAGTTAGTCCATCCAAACAACATGCAATGAAAGCGCGTTTTCAAGAATTTGGCACAGTTAAACAGATCGCACGCCCATTTATCAGACCAGCGCTCGATTATAACCGCCAGTTTGTGCTTAACACACTAACAGAAGAAATCCGCAATAGTATTGAAAATTATCGATAACAATTCATTAATTAAAACAAAAATCATCTTATCCATCCGCAACTAAATATCCCTAAAAATTTCACTTAATTAAATGTCTGCGTAAATCAACGCGGCTTTCGAACACTATTTTTTTAATTTAAGGAGTCAGTAATGGCTGAAGAACATGTAAAATCCTCACCGGAATATGCAAAGTTACCCGCTGGTACAATAGTAAAATTCGGTAAACCCGATGAGACAGTTGAGCAAATGAAGCCACTAATAAACTGTAAAACATTAGGTGCGACAGGATTAAGCGGCAGTTTTATCGACTGTACAGTACTAATCGATAAAAATAAACAATTTATATCTGACTTGCCAGAAGGCCCAGAAAAATCACTAGGTTTTGTTGATGATCCGGAAAATGAAAATTTTACGGCATTTTTAAATGCGGCGCAAAAGAGAGAAACGGTTCAGCTTTATGTTGAGTTGCCAAACAAGCGGACAGCGACAATGGTTCTGTCATTATCAGGTTGGGAGATGAATGACATCAATGCCCCTGCAAGTGAAGTCATTCAAATTACGGTGAAAGGCAAACAGAATAATCTCACCTGGGGAACGGTACCCCCAAAGTCATAACCGCCGATACGACGAAATTTACGGCGGATAATACAAAGTTAACAACTGACAGCACAAAGAACAAGAACACATAAAGGGTAGGAAATAACATGACATCACTTAAAGCACGCTTATTGGCACCGGATAGCTATGTTGAAAAACATGCTATTTTTGATGTTGAAGTCTATCTACGCCGCTTAACAATTGCAGAGCTAGATACCTATGAGCAAGCATTAAAACAGGCGCAAGACAGTGGCTCTAACACACAGGCAAGTATTGCGGGAGCAAACCTGATTTTAAAAACACTTTGCGATAAAGCAGGGAAACCCTTACCCACAGAAGAATTGCCCACCGCAGAGGAATTAATTACTACCAAATCCACGCAATCATTGATTGAAGCGCTCAAGTTTGTTCAGCAATTTAGCTGTGGCAGTCTGGATGGCGCTAAAAAAAACTAACCGACTCCGCTCGCTTACGCTTTATTTTCCAACTGGCTGATAGATGGGGTCAACCTGACCCGCGTAAAATCGCCGCTTTACCGAACGAAATACTCACGCACTGGCAAGCGTTTTTTCTGCTGGAAAGTGAACTCAAAGGCGCAGATATTACGGAAAATAAAGTCATTGCACATAATGATGTTAATCAACAATGTAATAACGTTATGAGGATATTAAATGGCTGATGTCGCCAGTCTGGCTGTAGCATTGCATTTAAATGCCGCCAGCTTTAAAGCGCAGCTAACGGATGCGTACAGTACCGCCGCGAATGAATCACGCAAATTCACCCGTCAGGTTGAAACTGGCTCCAATGCAAGCGCACGCGCCATTAACCAAATGGCGACCCAAGCTAAGCGTTCTAGTGGTCAAGCCGCACAAGGTTTTGGACAACTTCACCATGTGTTAACGGAGCTGGTTTCTGGCAGCAATGTTGCCGCCAGTACGATTTCAAATGCGTTGGTGCCGGCTTTTGAAAGATTGTTTGGCGCTACGCATGGCACCCCTTTTGATACTCAACGGCAAATGGCGAAAGAAGCCGCACAAAGTGCGGTAGAGTATGCTCAGTCTACTATTGATGTGGCGAAGGCAGAGGCCAGAAGAGCACAGCAGGGATTAAAAACCGCGCAAGCCATGAAAGTACAGGCTATCGCGCAACGTGAACAGGCGTTTGCTTCGGATGAATATCTTGAAAAGATGCGCGAGGCCAACGCCCAAAATGGACTGAATACGGCTGAAATCGAAAAGGCATATGCGGCGCAAAATGCCACTAATGCCAGAGTAATAGCGGAAGCGAATCTGGCTGAAATCAGCGCAAGTCAAAAAGCCGCCACCGCTTCTGCGCAATTAACGACAGCGCAAGCAGCGGAAACCGCGGGCACGCGACAATTAGCTTTAGCCAAGCAGCAACTTGCCGTTGCAAATACGGAGTTGTCCGCTCTGCAGCGCATAACGGGTAGGGTGGCAAGTGGCTTCAGCAATCTGATTACCCTTATGGGTGGCCCTGTCAATGTCGGCTTGATGGCAACGGCAGGGACAGTGTTTTATTTGTATTCGCAGTTTAAGGAAGCCGAAGAAAGGCAGAAGTCTTTCTATGCAGCCCTTCAAAAAGGCGGTTTATTTTTATCGACAACAACGGTTGAGTTGAGTCTGTTAGCCGACCGTCTAGGCGGGACAGCCGAAGCCTATAAAGCGGTGACTTCTGCCGCCAGTGCAGGGTTTACTGGCAAGCTACTGGAAGAGGTGGCGGAGTTTGGCGCTCAACTTGAGGAGTCTGGCGGTAGCGTCGATATGTTGGTCAGCAAGCTATCGGCAATCGGTGACCAACCGTTAAAAGCCTTGCGAAATTGCGCGGCAGAAGGGGTGGTATTAACGCAATCGATTTACGAGCAAATTGCTGCCTTGGAAAGACGCGGGCAAACCGAAGAGGCGAAGGAGCTTGCAAGAACCGCCTATGAAAAACAGTATCAGGAGAATATTAAAGAGAGTGATCGTTTAACCCAGGCGCATAAAAAATCACTCGATAGTCTAACCGGCAGTTTTAAGGTGTTGATGGCGGCATCAACACAAAGTCTGACACTGTATAATCAGGTATTGCAAAAAGAAAAGGACAAGCAGGAAGCGATTTACGCCAAACAACGCGAAGAGCGTGAAGCAGAAACAAAAACGGAAAGGCAGCTCGCCATTCATACCATCGAAACCGCTGCACAAATTAACGCGGCCATTAATGCGGGTAAAGATCCGCTGAAAGAAAGAACCAGAATTCAGCAGGAAATTAATCAACGCTATAAAGAGGGCAGTTTAACATTAAATGAGTACACCCAAGCGCTGAAAGGACTCGATAAACTGTACGCCTCCCCACAAAAAAGTTTAGAGGTAACCCTGGATACCGGACGTCAGCGAATTGAGCAACTGCAACAACAAACGGCGACTTTACAAGCGCAGTTAATGGAAAATGAAAAGCTCCTTGATTCAGAACGGAAATTGGCAGTCTTTGAGCAAGAAATCAATCGATTAAAAGGGCAAACGCTGAATGCCTCGCAGAAGAGCGTGTTAGTTCATGCGGATGAAATTCGTACGCAGTTGCAAATCAATACCGGACTAGAGCGTGAATTACAGTTAAAAGCATTAAAGCAACGATTTGCAGATCAGGATTTTGAAATCACAAAACGTACGGCTCAAATGCAGCAGGAAGCGCAGAATCAAATTCTGCAAATGACTATGCCCAAAGTGGATTATGATTTGATGCTTGAAGAACAACGCATCATGGATGACTTTCGCAATCGGCGATATCAGCTTGATAAGGAAGTTTCAGATAAGACCTCACAACTTTATGCAGAACAGACGCAGTTTTTAGCGCAAGAAGAACAAAAACAGATTGAGATAGTGAGAGTTGCGGCATTAAGTAAGGCGAAGGTTGCGCAAGATGGTAGCCAAGGTGTCGCCAAAGGTTGGCAGGATTTTGGTGCGGAAACAGAAAACGTGTTTGATAATATGCGAAACATTACTAAAAACGCTTTCGATGGCATGTCAAATACGCTGGCTGACTTTGTGACGACGGGTAAATTTAACTTTTCTGATTTTGCTCAGTCTGTCGTTAATGATATTACCCGCATGATTGTTAAAATGATGATATTTAAAGCCCTGGAATCCAGTTTAGGCGGAACGGGGTTGGGTAATTTCCTTGGCATAAAAGCGAATGCACTTGGCGGTGTTTATCGTTCGTCTGGTTTAAGTGCCTATAGTAATACCGTTGTGGATTCGCCGACGTTATTCCCATTTGCCAAAGGAATAGGGTTAATGGGTGAAGCGGGGCCTGAAGCCATTATGCCATTGACCCGTGGTCGTGATGGGTCGCTGGGTGTCAGGGCCGTCGGTGGCTCATCAGAGACCCAAGGTGTAAGCACTATCCATATTCATCAGGTTATCAATGTGACCGGTAATGGCGATAAAGCACTTACTGAGGCGATGAAACAGGCAACCTACGCGGGGGCACAAAAAGGTGCAGATGATGCCATTGCACGCATTCAGCGGGATTTTGCCACGAATGGTCGAACAAGAAGATTATTAGGAGGTTAAGATGGCGGTAAAGGAATGGCCGGAAAATATCGTCCCTTCGACTATGAACTGGCAACTAGTGAGTAACAGTAAAACGTTTACCTCAACGTTTACCGGAAGTGTACAGACAGTGCGTTTCCCTGGAAGCCGTTGGCGGTGTAGCTTAACTTTTAATAACCTGACTGAGACTCATTCGCGTGAACTTGAAGCATTGGCTGCTGAACTTGACGGCGAAAGCGGACGAATAAAAATTTACAACTGGATACGAAAAGGTTTAACGGGCAGGGGCAAGCCGGCAGTGAGCGTTGCGAATCAAACAGGTAGAATACTGCAAACCAAGGATTGGGAGGTCAGTTCAATTGTGATGCGAAAAGGCGATTATCTGACGATTAACAATGAATTAAAAATGGTGACAGATAATGTGACAAGTGATGTTAATGGTCATGCTGCCATACCGATTTCACCGATGTTGCGATACGCGCCTAAAATAAATGATAAAATAGAAACCCGCTCCCCGTTTGGGATTTTTAAGCTAACAACCAATGACCAGGGGAATTTTCAGTATCGTCCTGGTGTATTTTCGACTGTCACCTTGGCGTTTGAGGAGGCCCTTTATTAATGTTCTATCATCCTTTTTCAAATAAAATGGTAAAAGCGATAAATGAGAGCGATGAGCTTGTTATCGCCGCCCGTTTGGATTTAAAATCTGGCGTGACGCGCGCGCATACCGGTGTGGGAGATTTGGTTATTGCAGGTGAGCTTTATCAAGGCGTGGGTCAATTTGGTAAAGTGGAACAGGTTAAGGAACAGAACAATACCAGCCCACAGCAACTTATCTTGTCATTGTCAGGATTTGACTCTCTGCTGATTGGTGATGTGATGAATGAGCGCAGTCGAGGCCGGAATGTACGGTTAATGCTGGTTGCTATCAACCAGGAAGGGAAGCCCGAAATTGCCGAGGTGATATTTGCAGGGCAAATCTCAACGATTGGGGTAACAACCGGTGAAGAGAATGCGGTGGCGGTGACGGTATCGAATCGCTTTGAGCGCTGGTCCATGGGATTGCCGGACAGATTTACGGATGAGTCATGGCGCAAACGGAAAAGTGATGACCGGATTTTCCGGTATGTGGCGCAAATGGCTGAGCGAGCGATTTACTGGGGCAGTAAGAAAGATGCGCCCGCTTTTGTGTATAGGTGAAATTTGAACAAAGATTAATTCACACTATACTCATGAAATGCTTTTACCTAATAAAAGGAAGAATAATGAAAAAAATATTGTTACTAGTTATCCCGACATTATTTTCTGGCGCGGTATTGGCGAAAGCCGGTGAGAGTACGCTTTCGATGGGATACATACAGATTAGATCAGATGGACTTAAAAAGGATGTTGATTTATTAAATCAGTCAAACAAACTTGCTGGTGATGCAATTTCTAATAGTTTAGGTGTTTCAGCTAGAATTGATTCTGATAATTATTCTAATCCAGGCGGTGCCTTTATACGCTACACGTATGAGTTAAATGATGGGTTCGGTGTTATTGGTTCAGCATCTTACTCTGAAAGTGATTTCAGTACTTCAGCGTTTGGAACCACAAATAAAGAGAAAGACAGTTCTAGAGTTGATGGGCGCGTGAAAGGGAAATATATCTCATTGATGGTTGGACCTACTTATCGATTTAATGAATATGTTAACGCTTATGCGCTAGTCGGATTGGCAAACAAAAAAATGTCTTATGAATTTGGTGGGAATGCTTTTAAAAACGGTACTTTAATTAAAGACGAAAAACAATCAAAGAGTGACAGTAAAAATGAACTGGCCTATGGTGTTGGTTTACAAGTGAATGTTTACGAGGGGATTACCCTTGATGCTGGCTATGAACGTTCAGGCAGTGGTGAATGGAAAACTGACGCATTCACGGTTGGTTTAGGCTATAAATTCTAATGCGACATTCAGACTGGGCAACCAGACTTCCAAATACCCTAAGGGCGGCGATGAGTCGCCCTTTTTCATGGGGCGAACATGACTGTTGTTTGTTTGCCGCGGATTGCGTAATAGCCGTTTGTGATTTTGATCCGTGCGCTGAAATTCGTGGGTGTTATCGCTCAAAAGCAGAGGCATTACGGGTGCTAAAAAATGAATTTGGCAATTTACAGCAAGGGGTAAGCCGTTTTTTCAACACAATACCCGTTGAACAGGTGAGGCGTGGCGATGTTGTGATGTTTGATGGGGATGAAGGATTGACACTGGGTGTTTTGTGGGCCAATAAGATTTGGGCGGTGACGGATATTGGCGCAAGACCCGTTGATAAAATTCCTTTAATGGCATGGAGAATTGAGTAATGGGTAAAACGGTCACAAGCATAATTGGCGCAGGGTTGATGGTCGCTGGCGTACTGGCAACGGGCGGTTTGGGATTGGCGTTGATGGCAGCGGGTTTGGCCGTGCAGACCGCAGGCTCATTGTTGTTTCAGGATAAGATGCCTTCTGGTGGCTATCGTGACCAGGCGGAGCGTAAGCAGATTCTACGCTCATCAACGGCATCAGAAACGGTGATTGTGGGTAAAACGGTTTGCTCAGGGTTACTCTTTTTTGCAGAAGAAGAAAAAGGCGAACAGGATAAAAACGAAAAACTTTTCTTGGCGATCACACTGGCCGGACATAAAATCAATCGCATTGGTCAGGTTTGGCTCAACGACGATACGATTGACTCTTTTGGCGATAAAGCAGATTACGAATTACATAACGATAGAACAACCGCCGACCCTTATCTCGTTAAAAATGCTCCAAGCTGGAAAAAGGACATGATAGGCAGAGGCTTAGCCTGGCTTAGATTAACGCTGCACTATGATGCTGAAAAATTTCCCTATGGTGTGCCTAACGTTAAAGTCGAAGTGTGGGGGAAAGAACTGTTTGACCCAAGAACGAATAGAACCACTTGGAGCAATAACGGCGCGCTGGTGATTTTAGACTATTATCGTAGTTACCTAAAAGTCCCCGATAGTGATATCGATTTCAATGCTTTTAAGATTGCAGCGGATTTATGTGATGAGTCAGTGACGACCCCAGAGGGTAAGTCTGAGCCGCGTTATACGATAAATGGTGCTTATGAGTTATCGGAATCCCCTGCCTCTATCCTTGAACATATGCACCGTTGTATTGGTGCAGAGCCGACATACATTGCAGGACAACACGGCATATTAATGTGGGCTTATCATGGCCCTGCTGTGCTCAAAATTGAACCACATCAAATCATCGACACGGTGAGTATTACGCCTGAACTGCCGTTAAGTGAGGCTACCAATGCTATTTATGGTACTTTTGTTGATGCGGAGCAGAAATACACTAAAACGGACTTTAGCCCCATTGTAGTAGATAAATGGATAGAAGAAGATGGACTTGAGATTAAAGAAAATATGGATTATCGCTTTGTCAGCAGTCCTTACCAGGCGCAGCGGTTAGCCAATCTTTATTTACGCAAGAAACGGGCTGGACGGCGTGTTCAACTAACATTAAACTTGGATGGCTACGCTTATCGTCCTGGTGATGTGGTATTGCTCGATTTACCGAATTTAGGCATTAAATCGCTTGAATTTCGTGTAGCTGAGTGGAAATTTCATCCACAGGAAGGCGTGGAAATCCTATTAGAAGAAGACGGCGCGTATATTTACGAGGATATTATTGGTAAGCCATTTGAAAGGCCTCCATTCACTGAATTACCAACAGGTGGCATTGCACCCCCAATAAATCTTACCTTTATGCCTGTCAATATCGGTGATGTGGTTCAAGGTTACTTAAGCTGGCAAAATGCCGCGGCGGATGTACGTTACAGTACAGTAAATATCCTTGAACAAGGTAAAGTGATTCAAACCATTCAGGTGCCAGGCGAGCGTGTTGATATTGCTGGATTACCAAGAGGAGCCTATCGCGTTGAGGTCAGAGCCGTTAACACAGTAGGGGCAATATCGCAACCCACCATTCGTGATTTTTCTATTGAAGCTCCTCCAGCTCCCATAAGTGTTGATATCACTGTCGGCATGTTTTCATTAACCGCTGCTCCTAGGTTAGGCGATTCAGCCTCCTATGGCAGTACCTTTGAATTTTGGTTTAGCGATAAAAAATTGCCAGACGCATCAGAACATGAAGTCAATAATCATGCCACTAAAGTCGGACAAGGGCAGTTTTGGACACAGGAAAACCTTAAGGTTGGTCACGAGTATTTTTTCTATATTCGCACCATAAATAGCTATGGAAAATCACCTTTTGTTGAAGCATCAGGCAAACCCGATAGTTTACCGGGTGACATTCTTGATGAAATAGACAAAAAAATTAACGACACGGAAGCGATTAAGCAGTTAAAGAAAGGGATAGACAGCAGCACGGAAGCCATACTGGAAAACGCAAAAGGACTCAACGGCAATACGCAGTACTTCATGCGTCAAAACGGCAAGATGAAGGCGGAAATCATCAGGGTTGACAATTATGTGGTAACCGAGACTAAAGCCTTAGCCGAGTCTATCCATCAGGTGAGAGCGACAGCGGATAAGTCATGGGCAGCCGCTCAGAATTCGCTACAAGCTAAGTATGACATGAAAAAGGGTGAAGCTTCTGCAACTTGGACATCGTTAGTCAAGATTCACTATGACGGCGTTGACTATGACGCTGGCATGGTGATTGGGGCTGAGCTTAAAAACGGTAAAGTTAGTACACAGATTGGCTTTAGTGCGCAGACTTTCATTATTTACAATCCGGTTAATGGGAAAAAAGTTCCTATGTTTAGTATTCAGAATGGGCAAACTTTTATTAATGATGCGTTAATAAGTAAGGCAACCATTGAAAGTGTAGTAGTCGGTATGGAGATTCGTTCTAAAAATTACATTCCAGGGCGATCTGGATTTTATTGGAATATGCAAAATGGTCAAATGGAGAATATTGGCTCTGATAAACAAGGGAAGATGAAGCAAACAAATACCACAATTAGTATAGCTGATAATCAGGGACGCTTAAGAGTGCAAATTGGTAAAATAACGGGGGTTTTTTGATGTGGGGTTTTCGAACATGGGATGGAGCAGGCCGAATAAATAATTCCGGCGTTATTCCGTTTTTAACGGCAGGAATAATAACGGTCAAGAAAAATCAAACCAATTTTAGCTACCAGTATGATTTGCCGTCAGGCTATAAACTGGATTATACGATAATAGACGGAGGAGGAGATATCATATCCAATCTGGAAACAAAAAATACATTTGATATCAAAATCAACAATAATGAAGTGATAGGTTATCCTTCTTCATGGGGTATACCTTCTTCGACTGAAAAACAGATCTTAGTATTTTATAGGAGAAATTAATGTTTGGCGCTTTATTGACCGCCCCAGATGGAACCCCATGGATTCTCCCACAAAGTACTCCGCTATGTCTTAAAGCCATAGTCAATGATGTAAAAGATTTGCCAGGATTGCCAGATGGCATATTGAGTTTGCGTTTTTTTCAATACGACCAGCAAAAAAAGTTGGCAAGATATTATCTTTTTACGAATGAGCATCAACAACCGCCTATTGGTCAATGGGCTGTCAGTTTTTGGGATGAGAATGGGAAATGTATTGTACATACAAAAAGTAAAACACTAAATGTTAAGGGTTCTTTGCAAAACATAAGTAATGATAAAAAATATTGGCATATAAGAAGATATAAAGAAAAAATTAAAGGGAGTGTCGCTGTGTTAGATACGGTAGCAGGATATGGTTTTTTTTTAGTTAATCCTTATAATCCTGAAGGGAGCAATATATTTTTACCGATATACGTTTTCTATATACCTTATGCGTACAAGAACGGTAACACAACTGAAATAGGCTATCGCTATGCAGGTGAAGATTTTAATTACAATGAGGTTCACTCAGAGAGATTCACAGGCATTCATAGCCGAATAGTTTATATTGACACTGCTGAATACGATTAAGGGCGCCCTCAATGATATACAACACAGGCACAATTACAACCGTGTCAGCCTCTCCTATTGTCAAAGGCACAGGCACGAAATGGAATAGTAATAATCCACTCGTATCACCAGGCATGTTAATGCTGATTAAAAACGGCGATATAAACTATCCTTACATGATATTGGCAGTTAATAGTGACACTGAATTAACGTTAGCAGATAAGCCGACTTTTAGCGCAACAGATACCACTTACAGCATTAATCTCACTGAACCCAATAATAATTCTGATGCGGCAAGAGCACTAGTTGCAGCTAACACTTACATCCTTTACTTTCTGCAAAACATGGATACCTGGATGGGGGACAACGGTGTCGTTGAAATAACGTTACCGAGCGGTAAAACAGTCAAGTTAGAGTCGATTAAAGCACTACAAGAGTTAGTAGAAGGAAAAGCTGATGCGAGTAGTGTTGAAGAGATAAAAACAGCAGTAGAAGGAAAAGCTGATGCGAGTAGTGTTGAAGAGATAAAAACAGCAGTAGAAGGAAAAGCTGATGCGAGTAGTGTTGAAGAGATAAAAACAGCAGTAGAAGGAAAAGCTGATGCGAGTAGTGTTACTGAAATTAGCGAAAACTTAGATAAAAAGTATGATAAAACTGGCGGTCAGATAACCGGCGATGTGCAATTAAACACAGGAAAAATAAAAGCAAAGAATGCAAACAATGTTACTGATCATGTTTTTCAAGATAAGAACGGTACATTGATGCATGTCGGAGATTTTGGCATCGGTATTGTTAATCCAGCCTCCCTTAAAGATATAAATGTAACACTTGAAGCAGGATTTTATAGTGCTAATGGAAATGCTACTGGTGTACCGAGTGGCGCAGGCGGAACAAATTTCATACAGTCCAATGGTGATAATTATTGTTTTCAAATAGGAAAGGAAAATTTAACTAATGACTTGAAGTTGCGCATTAAGAAAAAAAACGTATGGTCTGCATGGGTAAATATTTTAACTAAAGCAAATACAACATTTGATGCAAATGGGTTTTAAAAAGAGCATCGCCAATAGTCAAAATCCATCCATCCGGAAGCTTTGAAACTAACCAAGAATCAGCAGGAGTCAATGTCCAGCGAACTGGATTAGGAGTCTATTTCATCTCAGGTGTTATGGGCTATAACTCGGATGGTGGATGGGGTACAAACTCCGGCGCATCAGTACCTAAAAATAATAATGGTTTGGAGCTTATTTATATTAAAGATAAAATCCTACCTGACGGTAATATTGAAATACAAACATTCCACCGTCAGCACAGTCATTTGCCAGAAGATTTTCAGAATTGGCGAGTTAAAGAAATTATTAACGAAAAACCAGTTTATTACGCTGACGGTGAACAAGTTGATATTCCACCTTCAACATGGCTAGATATCCGTGTAGAAATGCCCGTTGATTCAATCTGGAATCGGCAGCATGCGCAAAACTAATAGCCCCGTCACAGGGGCATCCTATTAGCAGCGTTGGAGGAAGTGGGTCAATTCCGCTTTATGCCAGTTTGATAGCGCACCATTTAGCATTAGCTGGTTATCCTGTGTAGTCTGAGATAACAAAGTTTCTATCTCAGCAATAACTTTGTCGGCATTTTCACGTTTGCGAATAATGCGTTTAATCGCTGTTTTTTCTGCATCGGCTATTTTATCCTGAAGCTCTTCCGTTACGTGCCAGATACGCTCACACTCTGTAGCGATAGAAGGGACTAGTAGTACTTCCATTGGATAGGGTGAAGGAATGCCGGTAACTTCTCTCAATGCATACCAGATAGCATTATTCCATGCGTCCCTGAAACGAAAGTTTTGCGTCATCAGTGCAATGATACGGGCGAGATTTTGGGTATCTTTGCTGCTGAACTTTTCGTGAGCTTCGGGTTGGTATTTTGGTGCAGAATGTAGCTCTGCTTCCATGCGGTTAAATTCAGCAATATAGGCTTCTTTGAATTGTGCAGCTTTTTTGCCTGTAAACCCCATCACTAAAAATACGAAACCATCTTTGGTCATTTCGTAGTATTTAGATTCTCGTTTTGCACCTTTGCCTATATTTATTTTCTGGAACATCTCCGCAAAATTGCGGACATGAAATTCAGACGAACAATCTAGGTTGCGAATTTTCTTTAAAACATCATCATGTCGCTTACCAAAATAATGAGAAACATCTTGAGATGAGGTAACAGCTTTGCCATTATGAATAATAACTTTAGGTGTGATAGTAGAAAGTTGAAGTGTCATATGACCTCCGATGGTAGTATTAAAATTTCTCACCACCGTTGAGGTCAATCTTGGGTGGTGAACTGAACAGGGTTGACCTTACCGGAACTACCGACCGGCCAGCTTTTCAGCTGCCCTATCCAGCCCACCATTGAATTGTGGCTAGATTACGACATTAAAAAACACGCTCGCGGCGTGTGCATGTCGCGGTAGTTTACGGCGAGAGGTCAATCCCGACACCTGAATTATCAGATGCACACAAACTATAGCGCATGATTTCTTCTTTCGTCAATGGGTATTTTGTAATCGTAGTTAAACGAATGGTTAGGGTGTTTTTGGAATTGAAAATGAGTGTGAATTTAGACTGAGATTTTAGCCGAAATGAGCTAAAATTAGAACTCACTATAAGCCGTAACTAATTGATTTATAGTGAGTGAAATCGCTTGTTTTTACGTGTAAATATGTATATTAAGTGAGCTATATTTTTATAAATGATTGATATTTATGGTTTTTTGTATTTAAAGTCATCTAATGCGTTATTAGCAACCTTTGCGTTAAAAACCGATGTTTTACTTGATGAAGTTCGAGCTGGCGGGCGGATTGCACTAATTATTGGCCGCGGACTGACAGCAAAAGCGCGAGAGTCTTTGGACTTGTCTATTAGCGAAGTATTTCGTCAGGCTAAATCAGTTATACAAAGTGATCGAGGATTTACCCTGGCACAAAAAATGGTTGGTCGTGCTTGTAATAAGCCTGGAATTCGTCCTGGCGAATACTGTGAACCTAAGATGACGTCGGTTGGCTCGCAGGACACTACTGGGCCAATGACACGAGATGAACTTAAAGATTTAGCTTGTTTAGGTTTTTCAGCCGATTTAGTTATGCAGTCATTTTGTCATACTGCTGCTTATCCAAAACCTATCGATGTGACAACGCATGATACTTTACCCGATTTTGTTATGGATCGTGGTGGGGTTTCTTTGCGTCCCGGCGATGGCATTATTCATTCTTGGTTAAATCGCATGTTACTGCCAGATACCGTGGGAACAGGTGGTGATTCACATACGCGTTTTCCTATCGGTATTTCATTTCCTGCAGGTTCTGGATTAGTTGCTTTTGCTGCGGCGACTGGGGTTATGCCTTTAGATATGCCTGAATCGGTATTAGTCCGCTTTAAAGGTCAAATGCAGCCGGGTATCACATTACGCGATTTAGTTCATGCGATCCCTTACTATGCTATTGGGCAAGGATTATTAACAGTCGAAAAGCAAGGTAAAAAAAATATTTTTTCTGGCAGGATCCTGGAATTTGAAGGTTTACCACAATTAAAAGTTGAACAAGCGTTTGAATTAGCAGATGCCTCGGCGGAACGATCAGCAGCGGGCTGTACTATCAAATTAGATAAACAACCGATTATCGAATATTTACAATCTAATATTGTATTATTGAAATGGATGATTGCTGAGGGATATGGTGATCGCCGTACTCTTGAACGTCGCATTAATTCAATGAATAAATGGTTGGCTGATCCGCAATTATTAACCGCAGATGCCGATGCAGATTATGCGGCTATCATTGAAATAAATTTAAATGAAATAATCGAGCCCATTTTATGTGCGCCGAATGATCCTGATGATGCACGTTTATTATCTTCAGTGGCACATGAAAAAATTGATGAGGTTTTCATTGGCTCTTGTATGACTAATATTGGTCATTTTCGTGCTGCAGGTGAGCTTTTGCAACAATATAAAGGGCAAATTCCCACTTGTTTATGGATTGCTCCGCCGACGAAAATGGATGCGGCTAAGCTAGTCGAAGAGGGTTATTATCATATTTTTTGGTAAAAGTGGCGCACGAATTGAAATTCCTGGTTGTTCACTCTGTATGGGAAATCAGGCGCGTGTAATGGATGGTGCAACGGTGGTTTCAACCTCTACCCGTAATTTCCCCAATCGATTAGGAGCTGGAGCTAAAGTTTTTCTTGCATCAGCAGAACTTGCTGCAGTGGCTTCATTATTGGGCTATTTGCCAACAGTGGAAGAGTATTTGCAATTTATTAATGGTGTGGGTAATAACAGCCAAAATATTTATCAATATTTAAATTTTGACTTACTACCTCAATATACAGATAAAGCAGACAAGATAATTTTTCAGTCTGCAGTTTAAAACAATGACTTTTGTTATACCCTTATTTCTTGCTGTCAGTAATTAGAAATAGGGTATAAGGTTTAGATTATTCTGTCTGTTATCTAAAGTTTTATACCTGCTTTAAGCTTTATATCTATTATTTATGTAGTTACTTATTTTCCAAGCAACACTGAATTAGATTTGTTAAAGTGAATTAAAAAAGCGATCGAAATTAGCTTTTATATAAGTAAGTTGCGCATTAAATGCAGTTTTAACCAAATCTTTTTGACAGCTGTTAAGATTTTCTTTTTTCAATATGAAAAAAGAATCTTGCATTAATTGAACCGTTACATCACATGATTTCTGGAATGCTGTTATAGCGTTATTTTTACCACTGTTAACTGCTTCAATGATGAGTTTTTCAAAAACAAGATCCGCTATGTCACGAATATTCTGAATCTCTTCATTATTAATTTTACCATCCTTATAGGCCTCGTTTATATATACTTCATTTATAACTTTATATAATCTATCATTAATTTCTTTTGTATCCATAATTTAGATCCTTTTATAAAATGATATATTCCATATAGTAAATGATAGTCATTCAGCCATTTCACGAAGAAACAGTTTTTGCACACTTAATTAAAGCTTACACATTAAGAAGTATAGCTACAACGAAACATGGTTATAAATTCTCTTAAATATCGCACTGTGGTATAGAATAAGCTAAGCCGAGCCTAGTTATTGGTAACAGGTTATTGCTTACTAATCGTCAATTTTTAAGTGAATCTTTCTATAAATAACTTCGTATTTATATTGTCGAAAAAATAAAGTATTTTTATTGTAATGATAATATTTTGAGCGGTTAAATGACGAGTTAAAGTCGCACTAGAGTAAAAGGATGGAGATGCGATATGGATTATGAATTTCAGCAGAATGTCACAGGCAATGTCATTGCTCGATTTTCAATGGATCATGAAGCAATTGGTTATTGGTTAAATGAGGAAATTAACGGTGATTTATATCAGTTAGAACAGATCCAGACGGGTTATCATTCTATAAAAGGTAGTGGTCGGCAATGGAAAAAAATTGGGCGTGAATATACATTGTTTATGGATGATAAGGAAATTATGATCCGAGCTAACCAGTTACATTTTCAAACGGAAGATTTAGAAGATGGAATGTGTTATTACGATAATGAAAGTATTGCTTTTTGTGGTTTAGATGATTTTATTAACATGCTGGAAAACTATCGTAACTTTATCTTATCAAATAGCATCGAATAAGCGATGGCAAAACTGTTATTTATTGTGTTAATTTCATGTCTAAGATAATGCAGTTTTTGATATATGATTAGTGATTGTTTATTTTCTAGAGGGGATTGAGATGAATGAAAATGGTGTGGTTGAAACGATCGATCAGGCAAAGAGTTGGTTTGTTAATCACCAGGATCTATTAATTCAGTATGCGGTAAATATTGTTTTTGCATTAGTTATCTTATTTGCTGGTTTGATTGTTGCTAGATGGATCAGTCATATTACTAATCGATTAATGTCCTTACGCGGTATAGACAAGACGGTCAGAGATTTTTTATCAGCAATTGTTCGTTATGGCATTATAGCATTTACCTTAATCGCAGTATTAAGTAAGTTAGGCGTGCAAACCGCCTCTGTCATTGCTGTTTTAGGTGCTGCCGGTTTAGCGATTGGTTTAGCTTTACAGGGCTCATTATCTAATTTCGCAGCTGGAGTACTATTGGTTATTTTTAGGCCATTACGCGCAGGGGAATATGTCATTTTAGGCTCGGTGGAAGGAACCGTGGAGCATGTACAGATTTTCTCAACTTCATTACGTACTGCCGATGATCGCATTGTTGTCATACCCAATAGCAAAGTAATTAATGACAATATCATTAACACCTCTCGTGAGCCAAATCGGCGTACGCAAATAATGGTAGGTGTCGCTTATAATGCGGATATTGACATTGTTAAAAAAGTGTTAGGCGATGTTATTGCGGCAGATGAACGTATTCAGCATGATAAAGGGGTTACTATTCGTTTACATGAAATGGCACCTTCTTCGCTTAATTTTGTCGTACGTGTTTGGACGACTAACGCTGATGCATGGAATGTTTATTGGGACTTAATGGAGAATTTTAAAAAACAGTTAGATGCACATAATATAGGTATACCTTTTCCACAAATGGATGTTCATTTATATCAAAGCAAAAACGGCTAACCAATCCTATTGGTGCGGATTCGTTTCACACCAATATTTTTATTAGTTAGGAATCTATCGTTCTATTTATTGACCGGCATTAGTTCGCGTTGATTTAAATTATTCATTATGATTAATCTAACCATTATGCTTTTTAATATTCTATTATGTTAAGAATAAACGATTATTGGCTAGCAAATAGTCTATCTAGAGTTGATTAATTATGTGCAGGAGGTCTCGTGAAGCTTAGTTCGATTATATTTTTAGCGATGATGTCAGTGAGTTCATTACCATTACTTGCTCAAGCTAATTCCTTACCTAATGGGCCACACATTGTGACCTCAGGCAATGCAACGATAAAAGCCACACCAGATATGGTAACCTTATTAATTAATGTTGCTGTAACTGAAAAAAATGCTGCATCAGCTAAAGCGGCAGTTGATAAACGTGTCAAAGAATATTTTGATTTTCTCAACAATAAAGGGATAGCGAGTAGCGATATCAATGCGGCAAATATCACCACTCAACCGAAATATGAATATGATAAAGCAGCAGAAAAATCTAAAATAATTGGTTATACTGCAGAACGTTCAGTAGAAGTTAAAGTATATAAACTGGATCAGCTAAATCCGTTATTGGATGGTGCTTTAGCGGCCGGTTTAAATGAAATCAATGCGGTGCAATTTGGCGTTAAGGATCCTAAACATTATCGCGATGAAGCACGTAATAGAGCAATTGATAATGCTAAAGCGCAAGCAGAAGCGTTAGCAACTGGATTTAATGTTAAATTAGGTAAAGTTTATAGTATTAATTACCGGGCACCTGATGCAACCCCTTACCCAATGCCAAGAATGAAGGCGATGACGCAAATGGTGGCTGCCGCTGCCAGTGATAGCAATCAAACTTATGAACAGCAGAGTATTGATTTTACCGATCAAATTGACGTTGTTTTTGAATTGAAACGTTAATTGTTGTTTTCTACAATTATTGTTGTCTTGTTTTAATATCTGGCGTCCGGTTTTTACTCGGGCGTCAGGCTTTCGATAAAAATATGAATGATAAAGATAGTCGTATTTTATTTAGCCAAACTATATTAAGTTCATTATCTCTGATTGCTAAACTGAGCTTATTGTCATAAGGATGAAATTTTTTAAGGCAAGCAGACAGGATATATCAGCTAACAAAAAAATGGATTGTAAAAATTGAGAAGTAGCAATTAGTACTTATATCCTTGAGGTTAAAACTTTAGCTAAAGACTTTAGCTTCATTATTAATATTAAGTATACCTTTTTCTGATTGTTATAGAACAATATGATAACCAGAAGACAAATTCGTTATTAAGCTTTGATGAAATATTAATAATATTATTAAAAAATTATAAGTAAATATTTCAAATATAGCTAGTGTCTAAGATTAATATAATTATATTTTTTATATCATCAATTATCATCAATTATCATCAATTATCATCAATTATCATCAATTATCATCAATTATCATCAATTATCATCAATATACTTATAATTAGATAATACATATTTATATCTATTATATATTTACTCTTTTTTATCATTCTTTTTATTAGCCAAAAAAAATTATACTTTTATTATGGTTTGAAATGGGATTTTATTCTGCTATTAATTAATAGAATGAATATATGCTGATATTAAAATAGTTAGATAATATTTATAATGATTATTATTTATATTTTTAAGCAACATAGGTGAATAAACCTTTAATATTTTTTGTAATTTAAGATAAGTTAATTGTTATAAATAATAAAACTTTTTTACTAAAAATATTTAAAATGTTATTTATATATTATTAATATTATGTGTTAATTTAAATCAAAAATGATTATTAACAACAGGTAATTTATTATGCCGGTGAATCAAATAAAACGTGGGGATATTGATTTCAACCAAAAAGAAATAATTCTTAAGTTTGCAAAAAAATGGTTAGATTATAATAGTAATAAATTCTTCCTACGCACTAGTAATGAAAGGAAAAAAATAATATACGATGGTATATGTTTGGGATTAACACGTTATTATATGACACATATTGCTCAAAATGGGCAACAAAACTCAGCGATGTTTTTTATTAAATTTTATCGTTTAATTAAAATGGCCAATAGAGAAATTCCTATTAATGCCGGGATTATTGAACGTTATCAAATAGAAGCGGAAAGGCGATATGCAAACGTTATTTTAGATAAAGTGTTTTTTGATATCCTTAATGAACATACTTATGCTAATAACATAAATTTATTGAGGGGTTATGTTATTCCAGAAGTAAAAAACTATATACGTACTAAAGAGGATCCTGCTGCTGTCAATGCGCATAAAATAATTAAGCGGATTTATAAAGATGAAACAATTAAAAAGCCTGAATTAGTTAAAGAGAGATGGTTTATAGATATTTTCTTAATAGCAAAAAAAAATTTTACGGAATCCGATAAAAAATCTATTGCCGAAATACAATTAGCAATTGAAGAAGCTAAAATTAAAATTTATAAGATTTATGTAGATGATGAAATTAATTATCTGAAAAATCGTGGAATTGTTTATGTAAAGCCAAAAAACTCCACTATTTATCACAGACATTCTATAGATATTGATAGATTATTTTCACGTATTGAAAACGATCATCAAGATGTGTTTTATGAAATATATACGAATAATCATGCTATGGTGTTAACGGTTACCGTAAATCCGAGTAATAATGAGAAAAATATAACGTTCTTTGATTGTAATAAAGGATTATATCTATTTAATGATCTTGCTGAGGCAAAAAATTTTATTATTGAATTTAGTAAATATACTAGCGAAAAGTATCAATGGAATATAGCAAAAATAGATAACCCAAGAATATGTGTAATTCCTTTTGTTAAAGTTAGCGCGTTTAGTGACAAATTAATTGATTTGACACCACCAAAAGATAATATTAGCTTAATGGTTCTCAATAATATAATCAGTCAGAGAAATATTATTCCAACTAATGATGGTGCAGAAATAAAATTTTTACTGTTGAATCAATATAATAATACAGTCACATTTTCAATAGAAAAAAAATCAAATATTGAATATGAAAATAAAAAAATTATTATGAGCACTGACCAAATTGATATAAGAACAATAATTTACTTGGTCAATAAGGAACAAGATAATTTATTTGCATTGTCCCATCGAAATTTATTTACTCGTTTTGATAAAGATAATATTCAGGTTTACCGGTTACCGGATGATTTTGATCTTTCGGCTAATATAAATGATATTTATGACACATTGCCAACGCCTGCTTATAAAGTAGTGCCAGATAGCACTACTCAAAGCTATGAAATACTTAGTCGGGCGCCAAGAATGAATGGCGATAATAATCGGAATATTGATTTTGATAAGTGGGGGCTGCCGATAATACAGTCGGAGTTGATAACTAATAATAGTGAACAGAACAACTTATATTTGGAATATGAACGAACGATTATTATTCAAATTCAATCTGATAATATTCTTGACCAGGTAGTTGCGGGTTTAATTGCTAAACATCCGGAAAAAACCATTTTATGGCAATTTGATATTGCGGCAAAGAAAAGACGACTTGCTTATGGTCACCACGAAAATTTACTGCCAGCAGGTAAGACACGTTGGATAGTTGTTGGTCACGGAAATTATCGAGGCAATGGACAAGTTTCTCAATTTGCTCAACTCTCACCAAAGGCCGTTGTTGATGGATTGCAATGGTTAAAGAATGATTTAGCACTAAAACAAACGCCGGCTAAAATTGTGCTAATGGGTTGTGAATTAGCTGCAGGAACAGCAAAAGAAGACTTTGCTTTTAATATGACCCAATTACTCAATAAAAATGCGCTTGATGCTAATATCATTGCTTATACTAATGATTTATTTATTGATAACCATGGTAAACGGATTGGTTATATCAATAGTGAAAGTAATGAATTTCTGCCTGCCCGAATTTATAAAAAAACCTATCAATATCACCACGCAACAGACAGTATCACAATTAACGGTAAGCCCGCCATTTTATCTTTATTGCATGATTTGCAGGCGGACAAAGTCTCCTTTGAACGATTTATTACTGATAATCAGCCATTATTGACCCCATTATTTTCTGATCTAACTGGAGAATTAAATATTGATCTAATCAAAAAAATTGCCTATGACCAACGAGCTTATGATTTATTTAAAAATGCAATTAATGAGTCAGACTACAATGATTATGAGAATTTTTATAATAAAATAACGAGTGAAATGATTAATAACGGCATTGATGAAGCGCCAATATGGAAGACAGTAAATAAAAATTATATTAATGAAAATAAATTAAATTTTTCTCATCAGCATAATGATAAATTGAATATCATTATTCGTCTAACTAGTGATAAACAGAATCTGACTAAAGCGCAATTATATGCCATATTTAGACCGGAAAATACCATTATTATTCAGTATGATGTTAAAAATAAACAGTCATTTATTGAATATGGCGATTTGTCACGTTTAACATTGATCGGCAATCACAGTTGGACGATTTTAGATGGCAATGAGTTGCCGTTATTGGATCCTGATACTTTATCACAATCATTACTGGCTTTACGGCAAAAATACCCGCTTAAAGTGCCAAGCGAGATCAAACTAGTTAATGATAATGGCAAAAGAGAAAATACTGCTATTTATGATCCTCAGTATGTAGCTGTTCGTTTATGCCAAAAATTGGCGGAAAAAGGGTTAAATTCTTCGGTTTCAATTTACCCACTAAAATCAGAATTTATGTCGTCAGATTCTGAACTTGGTATTTTCCTGGATGATTATCATGATCAGCAAAAAAACACTTTTCAGCTTGATAGCACAACGCAAAAATTGATGATTAATGGGGAACCACCAATTAAGGCAATGTTACTCGATATTGTAACAGGGAAAATAACGCTAGCAGAAATTACTGCTGAAAATCCTGCAATATTACTGTCTAGTTTTGCTGATCGGCAGGGTAAACTTAATATTAAGAAACTTAAGCAAACAATTTATGATCCGTTGTTAAGTATCAAGGTTAACCAGTATTTTGCTCATGGTGATTATCATGCTAATGATGCTCGGTTACGCTGGAAGGCCCTTTTTATTGCGGAAAAAAGTTTATCCTTAAATCAGCAATCGGCAGAATTATCTTTTCTGGTTGGTGAATTACAGGCAAATCCCTATGCTGTTCGCTATTTAAGCGATCATAGTCGCTATCTATTAGGACAATATTTTTCATCCAGTAATAATGAACTGGATACAATTTATTTAATGCAGGCACTAGCAAATCCAGAATATATTGAATTTATCCAAACTCAATTACAGGAGTTTTTTGGTTTAAAAATTGGCAGTGAGTTTGATGGACTTTCATTAAAACAAGCTTTGATGAAGAGTTCTACTTGGCGCCAACGGGTTTTGGATAATATAGTCAGTTTAACTAAATCAGCACAATGTTCGCAGAGTGAGGCAACCCTATCTGCGGTTAGTCATGGATATTATTTGGATAAGATAAATGCTAATAGCCTGGGTATTGAACAAGCCTTGGGTGCTCTTTATGTCATAGCATGTCAGCAAGGGAAGCAAGCACAATTTATTAAAATATTAGCATACCAACAGGCTTTGCTTGAGCTTAGTAGCAAAAGTGAGCTTAGTATTCAAGATCAGCAATTTTTAACCGAGTTTGACGCTGCGATCAGCCACCTGCAAAAGATTAATTATATTGCACGGATTGAAAATCAATCACTAAAAAACTGGTTAATGCAAGCATTGGATGGCGCTTACTATTTGCAGTCAGGTGAGCATGCTTTTACTGTTGTGATTAAGCGGCAAGATAATATTTTTCAATATCAGCTTTATGATCCGAAAGCTGGTGAGCTTGTTATTAGTAGTGGTAAACGCAAACAAGCCCAAAAGGATTTTTTCCTTGTATCTCAAACGTATTTAGATAAAGAGACCCGATACCTTAATGAGAACAAAGAGCGGAAAGCTGATTTGATGATTGAAAACATTAATGGTGATTATCTCTTTGACATCTATGAATTAACACTTGATCATCAGGCAGTTGAAAAAACACAAGTTTTTTGGCAATTCACTCCCCCCAAGCTAGATACTAACACTTATTTGGTTAAAATAAATAATATTGAGATTAGCTTGCCATTATTAATACGGGCTGGAGCACAAATTGATGGCCAATCTCTATCAGTCAGACATATTCAATCATTGCCAGACTGGCCTGAGCGATTGACGTTTGACGCCGCTATGTTAAGCCATCACTTGATGCTACTTGATGGTAGTCATGATGATCTGCAATTTATTAAATTAATTAAATCACTAATCAATCAAAAAGGGCAAGATAACCTGCTCACAACGCGAGCGCAGTTGGCTGATGTAGGGATGGTAAAACAGCAATTAGGCTATGTTGATCGCTATGTTAAAGGTGAAGTAATTGATGCTGCAATGTGGCATGAAATGAATAATACCAGCTTTAAGTTGCCTCGTTATGCACGAATAATGAGTAAAGTGGGCTATGGTTCACAAGCTATAGGGATTGCTCAACTTTGGATTTTAACTAACCGGGCGGCAGATCAATTACAGGATCCGCGTTTATCCAATGAGCAAAAAGTGGAAATTAGGCGGCAACTTGCGTTGGCATATGGAGCTGCAGCGGCCAATTTTGGTACCGATATCTTGCAACCTATCATCTTTAAATCAGTAACTAAAATAACTGATTCAACAGAGATTGCGGCCAAATTTGCCGGCCGCGCAACATCAGTATTAAATGCTTTGTCGGCCGGATTTGATATTTACAGTGCTTATCAGTCATTACACCAATTATCGACCGAAACTGATCCAGAGGTGCGACAAGATTTGATCGTTAATGGAGCACTTGCGGTCGTAAGTGCAGCGGTCAGTATCACTGTTTCGGTTGCTCTTTTAGCCGGTTCTTCTGCTGCCGGGCCAATAGGCATTGCTGTAGGAGCTGGATTAATGGTTGGTGGCATGATTTATAATGGCATTTGAGCTGTTGAACGTATTGAAGAAAAGGTCAAGCTTACAGGATGGGAAGTGTTTGCGACAGGAATTAGCACCGCTTTTGGTGAACAACCACCCGCCAGTGTTCTTAACAAGTTACAAGCCTATAATGAAGAAGAAGGTTACCAGGAGTCACTATTACAACGCATAAAGAACCAAATTAGCATTTTTCGTACAGAAGGATATGGCCGAGCTCTGTATGTAAAAGAGCGTTATCAAATGGCAGAAGTGCCGCTGTTTAATATACGGGATATTGAATCAGGTTTGTGTTTGACAACTAAGGAGCAAGCAAAAGTATTAACCCTTGAAAAATTAAATGGTTCTAAAATACAAGTTTCTGCCCATGAACAAGCAACAGAAAATTACAATTACCTTGATATGTCCTTTTTGGCGGGCATTATAGACTATAAATCTTTAGATAATTCTTTCTTTACTTATCCAAAATACCGATTTACCGAAGATCAAGCTAGTAGAATTACCACGGCATATCCTGATAAATATTTAGCTGAATCTGTTGTAATAAAAAATTATGCCCCAGTAATGAGTTCAACAAGCAATGAAACTTTTATATTTGATCCAGAAAGAAAGGATTTAGATTTTTATCTGGCAGGAAAAAAAATAGAATCAATTTATTCTTATATTGAAAAAAATACGCAATTTATTTATTTAACCGATCATGAAGAAGTTAAATCCATTCCAGTTGATAGAAATCAGCTACTATATCAGTTGTCAGTGCCAGGAGAGAATGGGGGTATTATTTTTAACACGGCCAATGGTAATGATACCATTGTTGGTTTTAAACAGTATAAAAATAGATTTGAGATCTATAACGGTAATAAAATCTTTATCGGTGGCGAAAAAAATGACACTTTCATATTAAAGTTTGATGCACATTATCCGAATGAGACTCGTTATTTAGATGGACATGCAGGTAGTAATTCTATAATTATTAATCAATTACCTGTAATTAAATCTAATTCTAATGTTGATACAGAAAAAAATAGTACTAATTTACAGGGGGTTGATAAGGATAGATTTACCAGACAGGATGGTGTATTGATCAATTTAGAACAAGAAAAGATCTGGATAATTGATGATCACCAGTATGCTGTTAATAGTTATGATAATGAAAAATCCTCTTCATTTATGCAATCGCAGTTGCTTGCTACCATCAAAAACATGGAAAATGTAACCGTAGTAGCTAATAGTGCCGATATTATTGTTGGTGATGCGCGGGATAATGTTTTAGATGGTAACCTGGGTAATGATAGATTGTATGGCGGTAAAGGTAATGATACTTTAATTTTAACTCAAGGTATTGCTGATGGTGGTGAAGGTCATGATGTTTATCGCATTAAGCGCTATAACTGGCAAGATCATATTGAGATATTTGCTGATGATAATTTGAAATATCAGCATTGGGATCCAATAAAAGGCGCTTTTGTTTTTGCTGATACGAGCAGTAGTGAACAAATTGCATCTGCATCTGCGACCAATTCAACGTTTCGTTTTAACAATGGCTATTCTTATAATGCACATATTGTCATTGATGACAGTTATCGAAATACTAATCAACAGAGTGTGGTTTACCTGGATTATGATATTAATGAAATAAAATCAGTTTCCAGATCGGGCAACGATATTGTTATTGAAATTGAGATTATCAATAACGCCAAATTTATTAAAAATAACATAATAAGCCATATCGCAATAAGATTAAAAAACGTTTATGCGCAGGATGAAAAAGGCAACTATTTTACTAATCATGAATATAATGTGAAATGTCAAAATAGCTTTTTACTATCACCTATATTAGTTTCAAAAAAAGATAAAAATAAAAATCCAACTGAATATTTTAAAGCTGCATATGTCAGACCAAAATATCCCAATGAAGGAAATGTCTATACCAATGATGTTGAAGTTAATTTTGCGCACAATAGTTTTAAGGTTTTTAGCAAAGATATCTATAAAATGCCTACTGGTATTAAAGTCATGGCAAAATTTTTAACATCAAATGGGATGACTATTATTGGGGATAACGATGATCAGATTATTGCTTTGGCTCCACAGTATTATATTTATGTTTCAAAAGGTAATGACTTCTATCTTATTAAGAGCATGACATTAAAAAATTTGCCTGACGTTGATACTACTTTTACTCTTAATGAAGATATCATTTTTGATTTTAGCAAAGTAAAAAATAGTTTGGATAGTAAAGATAAGATTATTATTACAATACTAGAATATAGTGGCTATGATTTTGAGTTTGAGGGTAATTGTCTTATTCATAAAGATAAAGTTGGCAAAATTGCTAATATTGTTTTTAAGGATATGCCTGACAATGAAATTATAAATATCCTGCTACAGGATAAAAATCAGCAACGTTTTATGATGTCATTAAAAAAGGGCGAAAATAAAATTGTTCCAATGACTGTAATTAAAGAACCTACGTCGGGTCATGATATAATTGAGTTGCCAGTTGGTTATCGCTTGAATGAAAATCGATTAGATACTATGGCAGGTGATGATATTATTACTGATTTAAGTGGACGCGATAATATAATTAAAGCTGGCCCTGGAGATGATATGGTGACAGTGATAAATGGCAATAATATTATTGATACTGGAATAGGGGATGATATTGTTGCTACCGCAAAGGATAATAATATTATTTTACCAGGTGAAGGGAATGATATTGTTAATAGTGGTATAGGTGATGATACTATTATTACTACTAATGGATATGATGAGATTAATGGTGGTAAAGGGAACAATGCAATATTTAATAATCATCAAGTTGGGCATGTAACTATTAATCATGCTGGTGGTACAGATACGATTTACATTCAAAATTTTGATCACTATTTTTCTGATGATAATATACGATTATATATAACAGATAACCAACAAGATTATTTTATTAAATCAAGAGATAACAAATCTAGTATTACTATTAAAAATGCAGTGGCAAATGATGATAAAATAAAAGTTTATGGAGGAATAAATAATGGTAAATATCTGGATAGTGATAGCATAAATATCTTGATCGATAAGCTATCAGCTTTTAATAAAGGAAAAGACAGAGCATCATTAAATTTGATTGATTTTATTAACAATGGCGATGAGCAAAATATTTTTGTGACATCGCAGTATAATTATTAAATAAAATTAACTCTTTTATAATATGATTAAAGCAAAGAAATACTTTCTTTGCTTTTTTACTATTTTGATTAATTATAATAAAATATAAATTAATTTTTTTGTACAGTATGATTAAATATTTTTTACTAATATTAAACATAATAATTTATTATTTAAATTAAGTATATTTATTATATTACAATAATTTTTAATTAATTTTAATTTTTTTATTGAAATAATTTACTAGCTAGTTTAACAATAAATAAAAATAGCTCATATAATAAATAAAAGAAAAACTATTAAAATTTAAGTTTTTCATTGAAATAGAATTTAACTGATGCTCTATCTCTGAAATATTTAACTCAAAGTAGGTGTTCAAATTAGTATAAAGTATGTAATTAGGCATTGACAATGTGCAAACGAAGGCGTTAGCAGCAGGATTTAATGTTAAATTAGGTAAAGATTATAGTATTAATTACCGGACACGTGATGCAACCCCTCACCCAATGCCAAAAATGAAGGCGATGACGCAAATGGAGGCTGCCGCTGCCAGTGATAGCAATCAAACTTATGAACGACAGAGTATTGACTTTACCGATCAAATTGACGTTGTTTTTGAATTGAAACGTTAATTATTGTTTTCTACATTATTATCTTCTTGTTTTAATATCTGGCGTCCGGTTATTACTAGGGCGTCAGTCACTTTCTTCATTGTCCTGCTTTCGGGTGAAAAGCGGTGCCAGTATAGCATTCTACGCTGACATAGACCGGGAGTAAGATCGACTAGTTGACCTGAGTTCAATTCATTAATAATTTGTAAATGCGGGATCATACAACAAGTTGAACCTTGCTTAGCAAGTTGAACAAAGGCCTCTGATGAGTTAACAATATGGCAAGGAACACTACCCGGCGATAGGTTAAAATTCTGTTGAACAAAAGCTTGATGCATATCATCCAGATGATCAAAGGCAACAGCCGGCGCTCTTAAAAGTGCGCTTTTTGTCACGCCGGTAGGGAAATAACGCTCCGCAAATGTGGGCGACGCAACAAATAAATAATCTAGTGCACCCAGTTTATCTACCAGACAGCCAGGCAAAGGTTCTGATTGAATACTAATCGCGCCAACGACTTCTCCTCTACGTAACAGCTCCTGCGTCCGGGTTTCATCTTCGACTTGAATATTAAGGCGGATAGGCGTGTCATGTAGTACTGGATTGAGCGCGGGCAGAAACCAGGTTGCTAAACTATCAGCATTTACTGCCACTGATAGCAACAACGGAGTAGCTCCACTGCTTTCGTCACCAAGCCATTGCTCTTCCAATAATTCAACTTGATGTAACAGAGCAAGTAGTTTTTGTCCTTGCTCAGTCGGTTGAGGAGGGAGCGTTCTTACCAATAATGGCTGACCAAATAGATTTTCAAGCTGCTTAATTCTTTGAGAAACGGCAGATTGAGTGATACATAGCTTTTGCGCTGCGCGCTCAAAGCCACGTTCACGGATCACGGTATCCAATGCTTGTAGTGCTCGATAGTCAGGACGTTTAATCACGAAAAAATCTCTTTAAAATTCAATTCAGATGTTATTCTATATCTTACTATGCAATATTTTTCCAATCGAAAGCCGGGGAAATTTCGTTATACTAATTAATTAGTAGGTTTTAGCAATAAAAAATAATAAGGCAACTAATTATGACACAGGATGAATTAAAAAAAATGGTTGGCTGGGCCGCTGTGGAATATATCAAAGCCGATATGGTGGTTGGTGTTGGTACAGGCTCTACCGTTGCACATTTCATTGATAGCTTAGCGACACAAAAGCATTTAATCAAAGGTGCAGTCTCTAGTTCAGTTGCTTCTACAGACAAATTAAGCGCGTTAGATATTCCCATTCTTGATAGTAATGATGTGGATGGTGTTGATATTTATATTGATGGCGCTGATGAATTTAATCCAGATTTAATGATGATCAAAGGTGGTGG
This sequence comes from Arsenophonus apicola, assembly GCF_020268605.1. Lineage (NCBI taxonomy): Bacteria > Pseudomonadati > Pseudomonadota > Gammaproteobacteria > Enterobacterales > Morganellaceae > Arsenophonus > Arsenophonus apicola. Next base: position 2,445,868 of record NZ_CP084222.1, on the reverse strand, counting down.
AGCGGCTTTAACGCGTGAAAAAGTTATTGCTGCAATGGCTAAGCAATTTATCGCTATCGCGGATAAATCTAAGCAGGTTGATATTTTAGGTGAATTTCCATTACCCGTTGAAGTAATTCCGATGGCACGTGCTTACGTCGCTCGTCAATTAGTAAAATTAGGTGGTCTGCCAGAATATCGGCAAAATGTGGTTACGGATAATGGTAATGTTATTCTTGATGTTCACAATCTAAAGATCCTCGATCCAATTGAGCTAGAAAATAAAATTAATGCAATTGCCGGTGTTGTTACGGTAGGCTTATTTGCTAATCGCGCGGCGGATATTGTTTTGCTGGCAACGCCAACTGGAGTAGAAAAATTGACGGCTAAAAACCTATAGTTTGCTGGTTTTTAAAACCCTGAACGGTTATTGAGGCAGTATTTATTGCCTCGATTAAATTTAAATTTTTTTACTATCAAATTTAGTGAGTTATATCATTATAATTGTTTTAATATGATGAAAATCTTACTTTTGCCTGGTTAGTTTCCTCTTTGTTCGTTATAGCGTTTTTATTGAGATGAGTTTTGTTGTTTGCATAAACGATAGTGTTGCTACTGAAAAAATTTTTGTTATGGCGGTATGAAAAATCGGTGATAGCCGCAATCTTAATGATAGGATGGGGTAGATGGTTAATGTATCTTTACAAAAACAGAAAATTAAATTTTTGCTTTTAGAGGGAGTGCATCAAAGTGCAATTAATAATCTGCGGGCAGCAGGTTATGAAAATATTGAATACCATGAAGGTGCATTATCAACAGAAGAATTAATCGCAGTGATGCCTGATGTCCATTTTATCGGTATTCGCTCTCGCACTTATCTTAGCGAAAAAGTTTTGGCCGCAGCGGAAAAATTAATTGCAATCGGTTGCTTTTGCATTGGTACCAATCAAGTTGATATTCAAGCTGCGGCTAAGCGGGGCATCCCGGTTTTTAATGCTCCTTTTTCCAACACTCGCTCAGTGGCAGAAATGGTACTTGGCGAATTATTATTACTTTTGCGTCGTATTCCAGAAGCGAGTATGAAAGCGCATCGTGGAATATGGAATAAACAAGCCAAAGGAAGCTACGAAGCACGAGGTAAGAAATTAGGTATCATTGGTTATGGTCATATTGGTACTCAATTAGGTATCTTAGCTGAAAATATAGGAATGCATGTTTATTTCTATGATATTGAAAATAAGTTACCGCTAGGTAACGCTTGCCAAGTTCCTACTATGACCGAATTACTCAATATGAGTGATGTAATTAGCTTACATGTTCCTGAAACAGCAACTACTAAGAATATGTTTGCCAAAGAACAACTGACGTTGATGAAACCCGGCGCGATTTTGATCAATGCTTCACGTGGTAGCGTAGTTGATATTCCGGCATTAAGTGAGGCATTGAAAAGTCAGCATATTTCTGGTGCGGCAATTGATGTCTTTCCTAAAGAACCAGCCAGTAATGGTGATCCTTTTAGCTCGCCGTTAATTGGATTTGATAATGTAATTTTAACGCCTCATATTGGTGGTTCTACCCAAGAAGCACAGGAGAATATTGGTCATGAAGTGGCTAGTAAGTTAGCAAAATATTCTGATAATGGCTCTACTTTATCGGCGGTCAATTTTCCTGAGGTTTCATTACCTATCCATACAGAAGAGACTAATCGTTTATTACATATTCATGAAAATCGTCCAGGAATGTTAAATCGTATTAATCAGATCTTTATGGAAGACGAAATTAATATAGCGGCACAATATTTGCAAACTAGGGGGAATATTGGTTATGTTGTGATTGATATTACAAGTCAACCGGAAAAAATAGCAAAAGCCTTATTACAAAAATTAAAATCTTTACCTGGTACTATTCGCACACGTCTGCTTTATTAATAAATTATACTTATTTATTTTTCTAATAGACGGCCCGTTAAAGCGGGCTGGTTTTATTTGTTTTTATTAATATATTTAATTTAACTTATTTAATTTAGCAATATGAAATATAACTAATTAGTACTATTTTATAATAAAAAAGTATTTATTATTGGTTTAATTCGAATTTGAATTTATTTAAAATTTCATCTAATTAACTTGGAAGGATATATTTTAAGGAAGCTATTATGTCAATTAATGGAATTAAAAATCCAGATGTTATTTTTTCTCAAAATAAACATATTTTTGAAGATTTTAATCAAAAAATAGCACTATTGAAAAAGAAGTATTTTAGATTAGATTTAACTGATAAGCGGTTTCAAATTGATGAAGGAATATGTTATGGCTTGTCTTTAATGTATATGTGCCAGTTTGCACAGGGTGGCTATGTGCAAGGTGATAAATTCTTGGAATCAATTAAAGAATTAAATCAGCTAAGTAATTTAGCCATTACACATGATATGGATGATTATGACAAAATCATTATTGAAGCTAAAAAACTACATGCTAATGCAAAAATTAATGATTTACTTAACGAAGCAATTTATTTGCATAATTTCATTAATAAATATGCATTACTTTATGCAACAAAATTGGTTAATTTAAGGCAAGTCATTAATCAAAATAATAAAGATATTATGGAGATTTGTATAGGTAGTAAGCATTTTACCAATAGAAACGATGTTAATTGTTTTATTGATAAATTTTATGCAGAAAGTATTAATCAAAATAATGAATTGGTTCAATTTAAATGGCATAGAGACATTTATGTAGAATGGCAGCGTATTTGTACAGCAGAAAATATTTTATCTATACAAGATATTCTTTTCAAATTTAAACAGGCAAAAGCAAATGTTATTAATTCATATTCTAAGGATATTGAATTTTTTCTGTCTAACTATAATATCGGATACGATAATATAACTGGAATAGAACGCTATTGTTTGCTAGAAGCTTCTTCACAATCTTTTGCTGATATATTGGATAGATTCCATGCTAATTCTGATGGTATTTATTTGAATATTGGCTTAAAAGCGCATTCAGTGATGCTAACAATTGAGAATGATGAGAATTATAAACCCATTTTTACTCTATTTGATTCAAATGCAGGGGTTTATCATTTTACCGATAAACAAAAATTAACTGAGTTTTTTAATCAGCTTGCTTCTATCTATGCAGTGGAAAAACAAGCCGATGGAAATTTCACTTTTGCCATGGGAAGTTTTGTTAAAAAGAGTCACCTAGCTCATCAACAAGATCATCAAAAAGAAAGACAGTTAAATCGTTTTTTGGTTAACAATAATGAAATCTCAATTATTGCTTTAGCTAAACTTATTGATAATCAAAACAAAATAAAAATTGATGAAAAAATATCATTAAAATTTATTGCGATAGATGAAAAAACGCAAACAACCCAGTTGGAAATTATTAACCATAAAAAAATTTTTAATAAAAAAATAAAATTAACTATCGATTGCCAGTCTGTGGATGAAATAAAGCATTTTATCCAACAGCATAAACAAGATTTGGATAAATATCAGGGTAAACGAATATATTTAAATAAAAGTAACGGCCATTATGATGTTTATCGTAATTCTTATGAAAAAAATATTGCTATTTTGCAACAGAATATTATCAAGGGAAAAAAACAGCCGATAAAAACCATTTAATCATAAAAAAACATATTATGATCTTGATATAATATGAGGATAATTCCTGTTAAATTATTTACCAGCACCATCTTTTTGATGGTGTGATAATTTCAGGTAATTGAATATCCCATGGTGCAGTGGGAATTTTATCAACCAATTGGCAATCATGAGCTAATCCAATTGGGAAAAAATTTTTTTTGCGCCAATTGAATAGCAACCTATCGTAAAATCCACCTCCCATACCTAACCGCTGGCCTTGTTTATCAAATGCCACTAATGGCACAAACAGAACATCTAATTGCGCTATTGGTATAACATCCATAACATTAAGGGTTGGCTCTGCAATATTAAAGCGGTTTTTTATCAGTAAAGTGTCAGGACGATATTGTAGAAACAGTAACTGATAGCGATTAAAGGGATGTAAAACCGGTAGGTAAACTTTTTTGTTTTGGGCCCAGAGATTTTTAATTAATGGAGCAGTATTGATTTCGCCATCATATGAAAGAAATAACCCCAGATGGGAGGCAGATCGTATAAGTTCGTGCGCTAACGCAAGCTGAGTTATTTTATCTGCCGCACTATGTTGTTGTTCGCATGTTAATTGTCGACGATATTGTCGTACTGTTTGCCGGATAATTTTCTGCCGTTTTTGTAAGTTATTAGACATAAAATTGGGGATTATCTATCTAGCCAAATAAAATAATAGGATCATTTATTGTCGTATCATTCAGGTTTTGTATACGGAAGTTTAGTATATTTGGATGGTAAAATTATGAGTATAGTAGTATAACAATTGAGGACCTCCAAGATGCCGTTGCGGGCTGTAACCCTTGAACCCGGGGTTCAAGGTGAACGTAGCATCGTTAACTTTAGGCTTCCTGGTGGCTAGGTTCTCCCTAGCTGACCAGGCATGCACACCATAAACAGATATCCACATTCGAAGTGTTTGAAATATCGGCTCAGGGGACTCACCCGCTGACGAGCATCTCAGAGAATTCTAAACTATATCTTAGTCTCTATTGTATTAAAGTAAATACAGAAAGCAACCTATTCTTACTCTATTTTGGTACTAATGTTGTTTTGTTCACCTTTTTTATTCTAACGGAGTAATTGTTCGTCCAGTAATGCGCGCTTGCTCTTGTAATGCCTGTTCAATTGTATGTTGCAATACGCGGATTTTTTGTTCCATATTATCAGTGTAGTCCTGTGTTTTGATTTTTTCTTGCGCAAGTTCATGGCAAATGTTCAAAGCGACGATAAAAATAAGTTGTTCGGTATTTGTAACGCCAGTTCGATTTTTGAGATCTTTTAGCCGTTGCTCAAGCTCAGCCGCCGACGATTTTAAGGCATCTTGTTGTTCTTTTGGGCAATTAACCCTTAATGTTCGTCCTAAAATTTGAATATCAACAGGTTGTGCAGACATTATACCTTCCTGATTATGTGGGGAGACGAAATATGGTGGTAGCATTTCGCTGCCCATAATTCTATTGATGCTATTAAAATAATTATGATTAATATATGTGCAATTTGTGCACTTATCTAGTATAGCGACCGTCCTTGATGGTAGCATATTACATATCAATATTATTAACGTAACTGAGCAGACATGCCAATACAGAAATCTTTACCTAATTATCAAACTCTTGAGCTACTATTGCAACAACAGAATGTTGCTTTAACAGCCGCAGAAATGCACGGCTTAATTACAGGCCTAATTTGTGGAGGTAATCACGATTATAACTGGAAAAAGTCGATTTATGAACTAACCAATGATGGATTAGCTTTTTCACAGATATTGACTAACCCACTACGTGAACTTTATGACTTTACACTTACCTCTTTAGATAAAAATGATTTTATTTTTAATTTGTTGTTACCTGAAGATGGTAAGGTGTTTGAGCAGGCTGATGCTTTAGCCGGTTGGGTTAACCATTTTTTATTAGGCTTGGGTGTTACGCAACCAAAGTTAATGGAAAAAAAAGAACTAAAAGAACTTGTTACGGATTTACGTAATATTGGTATGTTGGGTTATGACAAAAATGACGATCAAAATGAGTTAGAACAGGCTTTGGAAGAGATCATTGAGTATGTTAAGGTCGCAGTTCAGCTCTGTTTTATTGCCTTTATGGAGGTAAAAGTTCGGCGAATGAAAGCAAAAAAAAATAAACCAACATTACATTGATAAGCATAATATTCTAACCTATTTCATTGCTTAATCATTTGCAGGAGAAGGCATGATTCAACAACCATTTATTTCTCGTCGCCACAGGCTATTAAAAAAAATGGCACCTGCCAGTGCAGCGATTTTTTTTGCCGCTCCGTCTGTTTTGCGCAATGCAGATTGTGAATATCCTTATCGGCAACACAGTGATTTTCTCTATTTAACTGGTTTTAGTGAACCTGAAGCTGTATTGGTTATCATTAAATATAATAAAACCTCTAGTGAGAGCATACTTTTTAATCGTGTGCGCGATCAAGCGATGGAAACCTGGTTTGGTCGTCGTTTAGGACAGCAAGCTGCGATGACAGAACTGGGCGTAGATCAGGCATTACCTTTCGCTGAAATTGATCAACAACTTTATCAATTATTAAACGGTTTAGCTGTTGTTTATCATGCTCAGGGTGAATTTGCCTATGCAGATCGGATTGTTGCTGCTGCACTTAATCGGTTAAGGCAAGGTAGTCGGCAAAAATTAAAAGCCCCATCTACGCAAATTGACTGGCGGCCAATGTTGCACGAAATGCGATTATTTAAATCCCCTGAAGAGCTTGCTCTAATGCGTAAAGCTAGCAAAATTTCTGCTGATGCACACCTTAAAGCGATGCAAACCTGCCAGCCTGATATATATGAATATCAGTTAGCTGCAGAAATCGAATATCAGTTTGCCAGTCAAGGAGCAAAATCGCCTGCTTATACTACCATTGTAGGCAGCGGGGAAAATGCCTGTATTTTGCATTACACCGAAAATGATACAGTGATGAAAGCGGGCGATTTAGTCCTGGTTGATGCCGGCGCCGAATATCAAGGTTATTCCAGTGATATTACTCGTACCTATCCAGTCAATGGTAAATTTAGTCAACCCCAGCGTGAAATTTATGACATTGTCTTAATGGCACTAAACACTGCTTTAGCCTTATATCGACCAGGGATCACAATTCATCAAGTGATGACGGCGGTGATAAAAATAAAGATCGCAGGCTTAATTAAGTTGGGTCTTTTGCAAGGTGAGGTAGACAAACTCATCGAAAGTAAAGCGCACCTGCATTTTTTTATGCATGGTTTAAGTCATTGGTTAGGGCTTGATGTCCATGATGTTGGTGATTATGGTAGCAATCGCAATCGCCCGTTAGAGCCGGGTATGGTATTGACCGTTGAACCTGGGCTTTATATTGCACCGGATGCTAATGTACCCGAAGCTTATCGAGGAATTGGTATCCGCATTGAAGACGATATTGTGATCACTGAAGAGGGGAATGAAAACCTGACAGCGGCTGTTATTAAGGATCCTGATGAGATAGAGGCACTGATGGCTGGAGCAAAGTAGGTTGGGAGATATGAAACGATGAAAGTGATTATTGTTGGCGGAGGTATGACCGGCGCATCCTTAGCACTTGCTATTTCGGCTTTCAGTCAGGGAAAAGTTCAAGTTGCATTAATTGAAGCAAGCTTACCGAATAAATCACATCCTGGTTTTGATGCTAGAACAATTGCATTGGCTTATGACACTTGTCGTCAGTTTGAGCAAATTGGTATTTGGCACGGGTTAAAAAAGTATGTAACGCCAATTACCCATATTCATGTTTCAGAATATGGCCATGCTGGAGCAGTGAATATGTATGCCAAAGACTATTCTCTGTCTGCACTTGGTTATGTGGTTGAATTACATGATGCGGGAAATCACTTATTTGAGCAGCTGGAAAAAGCGCCAAATATTGAGTTATATTGCCCTGATGAAGTCATCTCTGTTGAGCGCACGATTGAGCAGGTATCAGTTAAATTAAAGACGGGTAAAGTTTTAACCGGACAGTTATTAGTTGCGGCTGATGGCAGCGATTCAATGATTGGTAAAGCCAGTCAAATTGAATGGCAGCGAGACTCATACCAACAGTGTGCAATTATTGCTAATGTTTTGACTAGCGAAGCGCCACACGGCCGAGCTTTTGAGCGTTTTACCCAATATGGCCCGCTGGCAATGTTACCTATGACTAAAGGGCGTAGTTCATTGGTTTGGTGTCATCCGTTGGAAAACCAGCAGCATATTATGCAATGGAGTAATGACCAATTTATGGCCGAATTACAAAAATGGTTTGGCTGGCGGTTAGGTGAAATTAAGGCTGTTAGCGAGCGTTACTGTTTTCCATTGACACTTTCTCAAGCAAAAAGAGTTATAAGTCATCGATTAGTCTTGGTTGGCAATGCGGCACAAACTTTACATCCTATTGCCGGTCAGGGGTTTAATCTGGCTATGCGCGATGTCATGCTCCTTGCCACTATAATTAGTGGAGTAGGCAATTATGGTGGTGATATGGGGGCTTATTCAGTTCTTAGTCAGTATCAAAAGCATCGTTGTAATGATAGACATTGCACCATAAAGTTAACTGATAATCTGGTTCATTTATTTTCAAATAATCATTTGATTTTTGCTATCGGCCGTAATGTTGGATTAATGGCAATGGAGACTCTACCACTTATGCGTGACATTTTAGCCCACCAAGCAATGGGGCGATCGTTTCATCTCTAGCTATTTAACAAGGAATATTTTAACTATGCAATCGTTTGATGTGGTTATTGTGGGTGGTGGTATGGTTGGCCTCGCTCTAGCTTGTGGATTACGGGGTTGTGGTATGAGAATTGCCATTATTGAAAATTCTCCCCCACAACATCAATTTGATGCGCAACAGGCGCCTTCACTTAGAGTGTCTGCTATTAATGCAGCGAGTCAGAAATTACTCGAACATTTAGGTGTTTGGCAGGCAATTGTGCAAAAACGAGTTGGTCGTTATCAGCACATGGAGGTTTGGCAGCAGGATAGCTTTGGTCATATTCAATTTGATGCCAAGGAGCATTATTTAACCGGTCTCGGACATATCATTGAAAATTCGATTATTCGTGGAACTTTATGGCAACAGGCTCAATCAAGCACAGATATTACCTTATTAACAGAAAATAGGTTGAAAAAAATTGTTTGGGGTGAGAATGAAGTATTTATGACTGTTGATAATGAGCAGATGCTGACTGCAAGGTTAGTTGTTGGTGCGGATGGTGCTAAATCATGGCTAAGGGAACAAGCGGATATTCCACTTAGCTTTTGGGACTATGAACATACGGCATTAGTCGCCACCATTCGAACTGAGCTGCCCCATATGCATACTGCTCGTCAATCTTTTCATAGCGATAGCATTTTAGCTTTTTTACCGTTATACGATCCTCATCTTTGCTCAATCGTTTGGTCTTTGCCGGCAATGCAAGCGCATAGACGCCTGGATTTAGAAGTGTCTACCTTTGAAAAAGAGTTAAGCGTAGCTTTAGATATGCGCCTCGGTTTTTGTCAGTTAATCAGTGAACGTCAAATTTTTCCACTTATAGGCCAGTATGCACGAAATTTTGCCGGTCAACGTATCGCTTTAATAGGTGATGCAGCCCACACCATCCACCCTTTAGCAGGGCAAGGAGTAAATTTAGGCTTGATGGATGTTGCTGAATTGATTGGGCAATTACGACGTTTGAATACCGCAGGTAAAGATATCGGCCAGTATCTTTATTTACAAAGTTATGAACGTAAACGTAAATATAGTGCCGTATTGATGTTGGCTAGTATGCAGGGGTTGCGCCAATTATTTGATGGCAATAACCCAATCAAAAAAATGGTTCGTGATGTTGGATTACTGTTGACTAATACAGTGCCAGGCATAAAACCAAAGTTGCTAAGTTATGCGTTAGGATCACATGATATGCCTGAATGGTTAGCAAAGGTCACAACCAACTCCGCAGAAATAGTGTAACTTATCACTGCATTGCGCTTAATCTATCGTTTTACAGGAAATAACGCTGTCGGCTTGAAATAGTTGTTTCAATTAATTTGATTTAGCAACTTTGCTTATTTTTTTGCCATGTCGCAACTCTGTTTTTAAAATTAATATGTTACATCTATGCATAGGTATTTTGATTTAACAACTTAGTTTGCCTATACCTATTAATGAGGTATATAGAACAATGACGGTAAAACAGACTTCATTATATGATCAGCATTTGGCCTGCAATGCAACTATGATTGATTTTCATGGTTGGAGGATGCCATTGCATTATGGTTCACAAATCGCTGAACACCATGCTGTTCGTACCGCTGCTGGCATGTTTGATATTTCTTACCAGACAATTATTGATCTACATGGTGAACAGTGCCGAGATTTTCTACGTTATTTATTAGCCAATGATGTAGCAAAACTGAAGCAGACTGGTGAAGCGCTTTATACTGGTATGTTAAATGCTTCTGGCGGCGTGATCGATGATTTAGTTGTCTACTATTTTGATGATGACTACTATCGCTTAATTGCCAATTCTGCCACCCGGCAAAAAGACTTAGCTTGGATCAATGAGCATATTAAAAATTATTTAATTGATGTGCAGGTACGTGATGATCTGGCATTTATTGCTATTCAAGGGCCAGATGCGCAACTGAAAGTGCAATCTCTGCTTAATGAACAACAGAAAAGCGCAGTTATTAATATGCCACTCTTTTATGGTAAACAAATCGATGATTGGTTTATTACTACCGGAGGTTATACCGGTGAATTAGGTTATGAGATAGCACTGCCGAAAGAGCAAGCTGTCAATTTTTGGCAAAAATTACTTGATTTAGATATTAAACCGGCAGGATTGGCAACGCGTGATACTCTTCGTCTAGAAGCTGGAATGAATTTTTATGGACAAGAAATGAGTGAATTGGTATCACCACTGGCTGCTAATATGGAATGGACAATTGCTTGGCAGCCGGAAGAGCGCTATTTTATCGGCCGAGATGCATTAGAAAGGCAACGTCAGGTAGGCACAGAAAAATTGGTTGGTTTAGTAATGCGTGATAGAGGGACATTACAAGCCGATTTACCCGTTCGTTTTACAGATCCAGCAGGCAAGTTGTGTGAAGGGATCATTACCAGTGGCACTTTTTCGCCAACTTTGGGCTTAAGTATTGCTTTAGCACGAGTACCATTGAATATTGGCATGCAAGCGGTTGTGCAAATAAAAAAACATGAGAAGTCAGTGCAGGTTGTAAAACCTAGCTTTGTTCGTTATGGAAAAGCATTAATTAACTAAAGTTATTTAATTATATTTTTTACGTTTATTTTATTAAAAAATTAGTGGGTTAATAATAAAACGACAATGAACATAATTAAATAGATACTACTTTAATCAGTTATTTTTATTTAATAAAACCATATATCATTAATGACAATTGTTATTGATTACAATGTTATTATTCGTGATAAAATGCAAATTAAAATAAACAGCAAAATAAAATATGATGTTGGGGTGAACAGCGTATTGAGTTTTTATAGCAACTGTATGGTAATTGTTTTATTTATTTATTTATTTATTTATTTAAATTTAAATGGTTGTATTAGGTTATTTTTACCAGTTTAAAATAAATATTATTTATATTAAATTTTTTATTATTAAATATGGAGTGTTTATGAATGAAATAAATATGGAAGAGCAATATGAAAAACTAATTGATTGGATCAAATCGTTAAGACCAGTATCCGCATCATTAAACCAAGACTATTATAGTGACTCAAAAATTACAGTATCTACAGGGGATGTTATTGGCGCTCATCAAGATAAAGATTTGATAATTGCTCAACAGCTTAATGAAATGAATCGAGATGGAAAATCAAAGGATATTACTGCCGAAAAATTGGCGGAATCGCCAGCTAATGGTCTGGCTATTATAAGTACCATTGCAATGGGTGGCGTTGGTTATGAACCACAAAAAGCTATTATGTTGGGTAATTCCGAAGCATATATAACATATGCCGAAGAAATGAAAAAAAATGTGCTAATGATGGTAGAAGAAGATAAATTACTTGATCTTAATTATCGAGAAGAGAATTATGATGATCTCATTGATAAGATTGTGGATATATATGATAGTATTACTGGTGCTGATAAGCAGAAAATTAAAAATTCTGTTACTCAGTTAGCTAAAGCTGCATTATCTTATTCTGAACAAAAAAATAACAGTGTATTATTTACCCAAGGTGTTATCGCATCGGCAAATAAAGATGATGTGAAATTTTATATAAATTCTTCGCATATTCTATTTGAAAGACAGACAGGCAAAACTAAAAGTGAACCTACGGATAAATATGTTTCTCGTATACAAATAAAAAATCTGGTGCTAAAAATGCATACTTTTATTTATGACAAAAAAATTGCGGAAATTTTACTGGATACGACTAGAAGTGATTTAGATGAATGGATAAGAAAAATGAAAACAAAAGCAAAGGATAATAAAAAAGCAATGAACTATTGTTTTGGAAATAAATAATAACTATTACCTTTTCTTATTTTTATTTACTGTTTAAGCATAAAAGTTAACTATTTTTGACCATATTACATCCTAATATAAAAGGATATTTTATGAAGCTATTTAAAGATAAAAATTTATATTCAATTCTGAGTGGAGCATATAATTCTATTCTTAATAACTATATAATTAAAAACGAAAATTCAAAATCAGATTTAGTTACTAGTGGAGCAATTGCCATTGGTAATGATATAGAAAGGGTATTAGCAGAAGAAGATTTATTAAAAGAGATGCATAGTAATAATGAAGTAGAAAAATTATTATCAAAACTTACTGATAATCCACAACACTTTGTAACATCTTATCTCTCTTTTATTAAAGAAATCTGTGATTGGGATCCGCTGGATCCAGATAAAAAAAATAATGATGAAAATTATCATAAGTATCTTTCCATACTCTTATCTAGTAGCATGTTTCTAGTCGAAACTTCATCTAATTATAAAATTTATTATGATAATAATAATTATAAAGATATATTAGAAAAATTATTACAGCAATATCAAAATATATCAGAGCAAGAAAAACAATATATTAATTCATCATTAAAGACCCTGCTCAATCATTCTATTGCCAATACTACTGACAAAAATAACGGTATTTTGTTTACCCATACCGTATTAAGCTCAGAATCTAATGTTATCAGGTTATATTTATATTCAGCTGAAATAAAAATATGTTATGACGAAGAGGACAAAAAATATAAGCCTGTTGAGGAGTCAGAGCGGAAAATTGAGATAGCAAAAATAGAACTTAAATTTTTAAATTCTACCTTATCTCATGACGATCTAAAGCTAATTATTGGTTTTAGATTTATTGTTCTTTCTGATTGGTTGACACAGAATAATATGCTGCCTAAAAAAACAAATTATAAATCTTGTATTGATTGGTAATAGTGATGAAAAAATAATTAATATATTTATGATATAAAAAATAATTATCAATAAATCGGATGCTTATTATTAGGTAATTAATATAAATAATACTGGATATCAGGTTAAAGATATCTTTATAAGTAATTGATTGTTATTTACATTGTTAGATAATGTATCATTAGAACAAGTTTCATTGTTATATTTTTTTATTATAACACTATTTAATATGTAGGATTTATACTGTTATTTAATCAAGGAAAGGATAAAAAATGGAAAGTACAATCACTTCTCAAACTAATAATAATGGCAAATCATCAGAACAATCCCTAGAGGAATATTATCAATCATATTCTAACCCATTATTAATAGATGGTGTTTTTGGTGATAAACTTGATATATTGTTAGTAAAAGCGATAACCGAATCAACACTACAAATGGCAGATAGTATAGATGAAATAGCTGAGATTTTGACTGATGCTACAGTTACTTTTGCTGCTGCTAATGAAAGTGTGGCAGTAATAATGAATAATATTATTCAGACAGAGGCTATGATTTCCCTTGTAGCAGCTATTACTCCTACATTAAGAATGAATTAACCGCGATAACGAATATTTTTCTAGTAATAACAATAGCGCTAGAGTTATATTTTGGCGCTATTTTTATTTGGTTCTTGCCTATTTGATTCCAGTTTAATTAAAGTCAGAATGATGTGACGAAGGTTTAGCTGTGAATATTATGCCATTATGCTGCCAGTTATTATTAAGCGTTATTCTGCCGATAACCATTTATGACTTTATGCAAGTATCAGGTTGTTTTAATCTAAAAATATATATTTTTATAATTATTAAATTTATTCAACAAAATAAGTTATATTGCATTTATATGGGTTTAATATTACTAGTCACGTTGCCAGGTTTGATTGGTAAATAGCTGCATAAAATAACATTAATGCAATTTGCTGTAGTTGCGAATAAATTTTTGTGTATTTTATGGTCAGGGAAAGGGATTAACAACAGAGAAAACGTGTTGCATGGTCGTAGGTAATGGTGATTACCTCAAGGATGATGAAGTTGTTGCTAAATTGACGGGTTCTTATTTTCAACCATAAGCAATTGGTAAGTGTAAGATAAAAAAGATCCAAAACTTTTATAGAATATAATTAAAGGTTCGCCATTGAAGCGAATAATATTTAAGTAAAATATATCCATCCACCCAAACTCTCTAATATCAACCAACTGATTAATTAATTGGCAAATCTACCCATTCATCAGAGTCATTCTGAATCTTTAAACTATAATTGTATAGGCGATAATTGATATGCTGCTTTGGTTTTTACCAATGAAATTAATAAGATGACTTAATTAGAGATTAATTTTATAACAGGGCTATTTTCAAGATCCCTGTTTTGCCATAGGAAAAATGCTTAACGGAATAAATTTTTATTAGCAATCAATGCATATGCTATTCCTCTTCCGTCAATAAATAAGGCAAGGGTTGAATAGTAAGTTGGCTTTGTTCTTCTCCTGCCACACGGAAAACACTCTCTTTAGCCATATCATTATTCATAACAACTTGAATACTAATAAAACCCTTTACCAAGTTAACGGCCGCCAATACTATTCCAGTACGCCGCCAGTTATCACCAATTTTCCATTCGATAGCTTCTCCGGCTTTTGGCAGCGTGTTTGCTGACCCTGCTAACCAAAACATGGCGCGTTTATTGGCACCGCGATATTTTGCTCGAGCGACCGTTTCCTGTCCGCTGTAGCAGCCTTTGTGAAAACTGATACTGGCCGGTAATGCTTGTAGATTAACGGCTTGTGGAATAAATTGTTCACTATTTTCAATATCAATATTAGCAATACCGGCAGCAATATCTAAAGCTAGCCATTGCTGACTATCACCATGTTGGGGGAAATGTTTTGTCAGTTTAGCTGCAGTCGCGCTATCGGTAACAATTAAAAAACGTTCGGATGGTACATTAAAGTGGAGTAAAGTCGTTTGCTCAAGATGTATAACTGGTTTTTCCTGATTAGGCAATTGAGCAAAGTGATTGCTCAAGGTAGCGCGAGCCCCTTGGCCAGCAACTCCTAACAACATAATATTAGGTTGCTGACTGAGGGTTATTTGCGAGAAAACCGCGTATTTTTTCAGTTCACTTAGTTGTTTTACTGCCACATTGGAGCGTAAAATATAGCCAAAGCCTTCGTTATAGTGAAATAAACGTAGCGTGCTCCACATTTTCCCTTTGGCATCACAGTGGGCGGTGAATATATGTTGTTGTGGCGTTAACGTGGTAATATCCGCGGTTAATTGACCCTGTAAATATTTTTCGGCATCAATCCCTGTTGCTGTGATAAAACTCCAGTCGTTAAGTGACATTAATGTTAATGGTAATTGGTGCTCTGTTTTGCCAGTCTCTGGTGTAAATTTATTTAGGCTTATCATGTGATCATCCGTTAGTAACCTGGATAAGAGTTGTCATAATGGTAAAATAGCTAGCTGACAAAGCAAGTAATATTATCAAAATTAACTAACAAAATTTATGTCGAATAATTTTTCTATATAAAGTTTTTAGTTAGTGACTAGTTGTGGTTTTTACAAAAATGTTACTTAAATCATTTCGATATTGATTAGAATTTGCTACGCTAAATTATGATATGGAAGCAAAAATTATTCACAAAAGTATTTAAGGTTATTTTATTTTATGGATATCAATCATAAACCCAGGATCCACTGGGCATGTCGCAGGGGAATGCGTGAGTTGGACATCGCCATTATGCCTTTTTTTGAGTATGAATATGATTCACTCACAGAGGATGAGAAATGTCTGTTTGTTCGTTTACTAGAGTGTGCAGATCCTGATTTGTTCAACTGGTTGATGAATCATGGACGTCCTGATGATGATGGTCTTTATCATATGATTCAATTGATACAGAGTAGAAATAAACAACGTGGTTCTTTGGAAATTTAATATCAATGTTTCGTGGCTGACGCAGCTTTTTTCAACGGGTGTTCATGTGGGAATTGGCTTGTTAGTTTTCTTTTCATCTTGGCCGCCAAATAATCTGGTCACTTGGTTGATAGCGACCTTATTGATTGTGGCAAGTTGGGTAAGGAGTCAAAAAAATATAAGTCGTTGTAAAGGTAGCTTAGTTTTACTTAATGGTAATAAGATACAGTGGAAGAAAAGCGAATGGCTGATTGTTAAAAAACCTTGGTTTTGTTTTTTTGGTGTAAAACTTACTCTTCGCTCATGGCAATGTAATAAGCGGATTCGGTTATGGATTGCTTCAGATAGTATGCCAGAAGAGGAGTGGCGGAATTTAAATCAATTGCTGTTGCAGTACCCTGATATTTGATATGAAATAGAAGCCTTATAATAAGGCTTCTATTTCATTTAATATTTGCATACACCACTGTTCTATTCGTTCGTCTGTTTGTTCGAATTGGTTAGTTTCATCGAGCGCTAGTCCAACAAACTGACTACCATCCGTTGTTAAGGGTTTAAGACTGCTAAAGGTATACCCTGATGTGGGCCAAAAACCGACAAATTTAACTTGCATCAGTAATAATTGATGATAAAGCATACCAAGTGCATCAAGAAACCAATCGCCATAATCAATTTGATCACCTAAACCATAAAGGCATACAATTTTGCCGGCGAGATTTAACGAACAGAGTTCATCCCAAATGGTTTGCCAATCTTCCTGTAGTTCGCCAAAATCCCAGGTAGGAATACCTAAAATCAGGATTTGGTAATTTTCCATTAATTGCGGCGAAATATCTTTAATATTATGTAAATCAACTAACTCTTCACCTAAATTATATTGGATTTTCTCTGCTACCATTTCGGTGTAGCAGGTACTAGAACCATAAAAAAGACCTATTTTCATTTTGCAACTGGTTGTCATTTTGCAATTAATAATAAAGTATTGTAGCAAAAAATATTATAATTCAGTAAATTAAGTTTGATTTGCAGATCAAATTATCAGTTATATTATTTCATTAATGTTAATAGATATGGTTGTTTTTTTGATATGCCTCATATTATCATCAATAAAGATAGAAAATAATTATTTTTAACCTATTCTCTAATTAGTCCTTGCAATTTCTACGCCTTATTTGTTCATTTCATTCTTGTTAGATAGAGACTTTCCCTGGTGTTGTGTTTGATATGTTTGCCAGTTTAAACTGGCTTTTTTTTATGCTATTTTCTGTTTTTTATAATATTTAATATTGCAATTTCTCGATAATACGTTTAAAAAACCAGATCTTTATCTGTTAAAAAATTTGCGATCTGGTTTTAAAGTTAGATTGCTAAATGGCAATCTCTTTTATTATTAGTAACGCATAGTTAACACTTTTTATTGGAAACGCCTCTGTAAGGTATTAATTGCTCGACGTACATTAGATAATGGGCCAATATTTATCCATTTATTGCTCGTTTGATGGAATCCTTGTGGTGTACCTGTTTCGATTAAAAGTGCACGCATGTCCTTAGGTTTAATAACATCACCAATATGCTGTTTATACCATGATTGGATTGCCACGACAGCGGAAGCAACAATCGGTGTTGCAGATGATGTCCCCGAGAAAGTATGGGTATAATTATTATGCTCACCGCTATCATATAGATCGTTATAACCGGTTGTGACGACATTTAAACCCCATCCTTGCACATGTACCATGCTGCCATAAGTGGTGAAATCTGTTGGTATCAGGTATTTTTTATCGCCCGCACCAACACGAATTGCACCGTTATCGCCATCATCATTACGGTTTCTATATTCATTATATAATTTATGATCTAAATCCTCAGCGCCATTGCCCGCTGCCATAATGACAATTATGCCTGCATCAGTGGCTTCTTTTGTGATATCCCAGACCGCTTTTTGATAATCGGCTGGAACATATTTAATACGTGGTCCCATTGATTGTAATTCGTAGATGAATATATCTCCTGGCCTTAAGTATTTTAATGCTTTAGCAATTCCATTAACGCGCCCAGCCGGTGCTTCTGAAACGCCATAAAAAGAATCTGCGCCATGCACTAATCCTTTTATCCCCAATCCCATATCTTTGGCATACATTATTCCAGCAACTGCTGTGCCATGTTCATTTTTAAACGGATATTCTGGTGACAGATTAATAAAACTTTTTCTTTGTAAATTAACATGGTTAAAATCAAATCCACCTTCTATATCTGCACAGCGGATCCCTTGTCCTGTGATACCAAGTGACCAGGCATACTCAATATCAATACCAATATGATCTACAGTTGTCCCACCTTGATAGCCCTGAAGGGGATTAAAATTAGGTGTATTATGAATTTGCCCTGTCTTATGATCTGATAACTGCCTAAATGGTGGTGGTGTGTCGGTATGTTCTATATAGGCGTATTCAACAAAATCATAACTATTTATTTTATCTGCTAAACTTTGTAGTTCATCCAATGGCATATTGTCCGCTTCTGCAACATAGCAAATACCAGTAAGGTTTTGGCAATTAATTAACTGGTTTTTTATTGTGAGTAAATCATCATCAACAATAGAATAGTAATTAAAGTCATTCAGAAAGCTATCTTTTAAAACAGCAGGTTTTAAAATTAATTTATTATTATCTTTTCTTTCTTGGATAACAGATTTATTGAATTTTATAATAAATTTATGTTTTTTCATTGTTAAGCTCCATATTATTAAAGCTGATTTATCATTATTATTTCGCTTAGTTAGCGAAGAAAAAATTTAACATAATAATTTTTATTTAAGATAATTAAAATTGATGAAGATTATTTTATCGGTTTAAGTAATCAAATTTAATTTATTTTCATTCTATGAATAGTTTCACAAAATTAATGGAAGAGGTTTTTTTATAACTAAAATATGTTAAATAAGGCGTTTAATAATTAAATAAATTAATGTTAATAGGGCGGCGAGAAATAATTTTTTTAATTTGTTATTTTGATATACTTAAAGTGTATAAGATAGTTTTTATTTTTATAAGAATAAGTTTTTACTTTATTACTATTTAAATGATTTTTTATCATTATCTAAGTAATGAAATTTATTAAAAAATAAATCTATTATTTAAATTAATCGTGATATCTGACCAGTAAAAATATTATTTAGTTGTCGATTAATAACAATCTATTATTATTTATAATAGGTTTGAAATTTCCCCCAATGACGAAAACAACATGGAAGTTAGCCAAATTCGCTCATTATTAAAGCAAATTGATTATATAACTAAAATGCTTGGGCGGCATAACTAGCGTAACTGTGGTTATTGAATAAACCAAATTTTACTCCGTCAACCCGATATAGACAGGCTTTATCTACGCCCGCCTGTTCTGCGTGAATCAAAAATAGAGTAAATAGGCGGCAGCAACACGACTTTGGTTCTTCTTAGTATTATTAATTTTACTGGCATAAGCGGTTAACGCCCATTTAGTGATATAGCGTTTATCTGCTGAAAGCCACGTTTAGCGAGTCTATTATGCACATGATCTTGGATTTCATTAAATGTTTTTCGGATTGGCGGTATCAATTGCGTAATAATGATATGAGTAAAAATCAAAAAGGAACATGACTGTTTTTTATATAGACAAGAAAGTTATCGACAAAATTTTCATTTTTAAAAACAAAAGTAGTTCCGCAACTACCAATTTTTTACCCAAGGTGTGCTTGCTCGGATCGTATTGATAACGGCACGATAAAAATCATAAAACTCGACAACTGGGCGCTGATTATTTTTGGCAGTTGTCCACAAGAAAGCAAGATCGGGTTCATTCCAGATTTCATATTCAGAAATCGAATCAGCAAGACCTATCAAATAATTAATACTATATCTTTCTACTGTTAGTCATTGGTTTATCCCATTAAATTATTTTTAGTTTTATTTGGTATAGTGTTTTTCTGGTAATATCTTATTGGAATATCAATTTATAAAATATCAATTGGTTATAGCAAAATTAATTAAATAATAGCGTGGTTGATTTATTTTTATATTTTTGATTAGAATATTTATAATAACATCTCAAATTTTTATTTTTTACCAATTTAAATAATGATTATTGTAGATAATCGTTATTAGTTGATAAAAACTAAGAGGAATAGAGCGTTGCTTATGCCTAGTTCACAATATTTAATACTATAATTAATCAGTGAATTTTGATTTAGCTTATTAATTTTAATTAGGTATATAAATTATTATTCTAATTTAATTAATAAAGAAACAACCTGCATAAATGTTAGTGTGGCATTGTGGCAGAAAGTATTTTTTGAGGCATAATATGGTGCAATTAATTTACTAGGAGTGCTGTTGTGTCAACAGAAAAAAACAGAGACATTCATCCGTTGATAGAACAATTTCTCGATACTATTTGGCTTGAGCACGATTTAGCCGCTAATACGCTTTCTTCTTATCGTACTGATTTACAAACATTAGTTGGTTGGTTGTCGCGCCATGGTTATGATCTGCTTACGGTAGAGGTCACGGATTTACAATCTTTTCTGGCTGAACGCGTAGAGGGCGGTTATAAAGCAACGAGTTCTGCTCGTTTACTTAGTGCTATGCGGCGCTTATTCCAGTATTTCTATCGAGAGAAACTCCGTAGCGATGATCCAACGGCACAATTGTCGGCACCTAAATTGCCAAGACGGCTACCTAAAGATCTTAATGAGAAGCAAGTTGAAGATTTATTGCATGCGCCTACCATCCATGATCCGATTGAATTAAGAGATAAAACAATGCTTGAGGTGCTTTATGCATGTGGGCTACGTGTTTCTGAACTGGTTGGGCTAACATTAACAGATATTAGTTTGCGTCAGGGTGTTATTCGGGTAGTGGGAAAAGGGAATAAAGAACGGTTGGTACCTTTAGGTGAAGAGGCTATTTATTGGTTGGAAACTTATTTAACGGAAAGTCGTCCAATCTTACTTAATGGACTGACCAATGATGTGTTATTTCCGAGTAAAAGAGGTACGCAAATGACGCGTCAGACTTTTTGGCATCGGATTAAATATTATGCAGCAATTGCTGGAATTGATAGTGAAAAACTTTCTCCTCACGTATTAAGACATGCATTTGCCACCCATTTGCTAAATCATGGCGCAGATCTGCGTGTAGTACAAATGTTGCTAGGACACAGTGATCTTTCTACTACACAGATCTATACCCATGTTGCCACAGAGCGGTTAAGGCAATTGCATCAACAACATCATCCTCGAGGTTGATTGTGGTTCAAGGAAATTTTAAATGAAAAAAAATATTGTATGGGTAATTAGTCTTCTGGCCGCAATGTCACATTCTGCTTTGGCTGATGATGTCGCTATTAAAAGAACATTGAATAAAATGGGCATAGAAACTGAGAATATCCATCCGTCACCTATTGTCGGTCTGAGTACAGTGATCACTAACCAAGGCCTGGTTTATGTAACCGAAGACGGTAAGTATTTATTAGAAGGGCCTATTTATGATTTAAGTGGTCAAATGCCGGTTAATGTCACAAATCAGATCTTAGCAAAAAAAATAGAAGCGATGAGTGATCAGATGATCATATTTAAGGCACCAGAGGAAAAATATATTGTTACCGTGTTTACTGATGTTACCTGCGGTTATTGCAAAAAATTTCATCAAGACATAGCAGAATATAATAAAAAGGGGGTCACTGTACGTTATTTAGCATTTCCTAGCAATGGTCTTCACCATGAATCAGCTAAAACAATGACATCTATCTGGTGTAGCGCTGATCGACAAAAAGTATTAACAGAAGCTTTTAAAGGTGAAACGATTTCTCCAATTGAAAAATGCAAAACAGTCGATATTAAGGCTCAGTTTAATATTGGTCACATGCTTGGTATCAATGGAACACCCGCTTTGGTGTTAGAAGATGGCACAGTAATACCTGGTTATATGACAGCCGATGATTTAGTTAAAGGGTTAGCAAAACTTAAGAAAAAATAATAATGAGTTAACAATAAATATGAAAATACAGCTTCGTCGCCGACCAAAAGCAGATGATAGCCACCTTCCAGCTCATTTATCTCCGCTATTACGCCGTTTGTATGCTATGAGAGGTGTGTTGTCAGAAAATGAGTTAGAAACAGGAGCTAAAGGATTACTTAATTACCAATCACTGAATGGGATTGAAACTGCGGTTCAACTATTAATCACTGCCCTACATGAACATTGGCGGATTATTGTGGTCGGTGATTTCGATGCCGATGGTGCAACGAGTACCGCATTGACACTGCGAGCGCTGAGCGCGATGGGATATCGTCATTTTGATTATTTGGTGCCTAACCGATTTGAAGATGGATATGGGCTTAGCCCGCAGGTTGTTAATGAAGTTATTAAAAGAAAAGCGCAACTTATTATTACCGTTGATAATGGCATATCCTCCCATGAAGGCGTTGCTGTTGCTCATCGACACGGTATAAAAGTGATCATTACCGACCACCATTTGCCAGGAGAAAAACTGCCTTGTGCAGAAGCAATTATTAATCCTAATTTAGCTGATTGTCACTTTCCATCAAAAGCATTAGCCGGGGTTGGTGTCAGTTTTTATTTGATGTCAGCATTACGTGCAGCGTTGCGCCAGACCGGTTGGTTTGAGCAACAGTCACGTAAGATGCCTAATCTGGCTGAATTACTAGATTTGGTGGCATTAGGGACGGTGGCGGATGTTGTTCCCTTGGATAGTAATAATCGTATTTTAGTTTATCAAGGTTTAAATCGTATTCGGGCGGGCCGCAGCTGTGTCGGGATCAAAGCTTTGATTGAAGTTTCCAAACGTGATGTTAGTCGTCTGGTTGCTAATGATTTAGGTTTCTCCATTGGACCACGGCTCAATGCTGCTGGAAGATTAGATGATATGTCAATCGGCGTGGAGCTGCTATTGACTGACGATATCGTGCACGCTAGGAAATTGGCTAATGAATTAGATAGCTTAAATCGTACCCGCCGCGAAATTGAACAAGATATGCAGCAAGAGGCTTGGCATATTTTTTCACAAATAGAAAAAAAACGTCATCAAATACCTAATGGTCTAGCACTCTATCATCCCGAATGGCATCAGGGAGTAGTAGGAATATTGGCTTCTCGCATCAAAGAACGTTTTCATCGTCCGGTTATCGCCTTCGCGCCAGCAGGCGAAGGGATTTTAAAGGGTTCAGGGCGTTCCATCAATGGTTTACATTTACGAGATGCACTTGAGCGCTTAGATACACTTAATCCAGGATTAATTTTAAAGTTTGGCGGCCATGCCATGGCGGCAGGATTAACTCTGGAGGAGCAGAAGTTTACTCAGTTTCAAGAGAACTTTTCTAATCTGATGGCAGAACTGCTAGATAACGATATGCTTGAAGGGGTTATTTGGAGTGATGGTGAGCTAAATAATGAAGAGTTGTCGCTGGATATTGCTGAACAAATTAGAAATGGCGGGCCATGGGGACAGGCTTTTCCTGAGCCTATCTTTGATGGCAAATTTAGGTTACTGCAACAACGTCTTGTGGGTGATAGTCATTTAAAAGTGATGCTAGAACCTCTGACTGGTGGCCCGATGATAGATGGTATTGCCTTTAATATTGATACTGCTTATTGGCCTGACAATAGTATTAAAATGGTCGAATTGGCTTATAAACTTGATGTCAATGAGTATCGTGGTAATCGTAACATCCAGTTACTTATTCAACATTTATGGCCTTGCGAATAGTCTTTAGCCTAATCTGACCATTATTTTTCACTGAAAGTGGTAGGGTATGGCTATGATTTTCCTTATTATAATCAATATATTTCTGCTACTAATTTGCTAATAGTTAGATTTAAAGCACTTTCTTATCGTGGCATTTACTGATTAAAAGCGGTCATTTGGTTGCTAAAAGGGGTTATCATGAAGCATATTGACTGAAAAACTATAATCCCGCAATCAGATCCGCTACAATAGGCGGTTTATATTTTTATGACTTTTTAATGAAAATTACATAAATAAGATACAAGGGTATGTTTGAAATTAATCCAATAAAAAATCAAATTCAGGATCTGTCTGAGCGGACGAAGATCTTGAGGGGGTATCTTTGACTATGATGCCAAGAAAGAGCGTTTGGAAGAAGTAAACGCAGAACTTGAACAGCCTGATGTATGGAACGAACCTGAGCGAGCCCAAGCATTGGGTAAGGAACGTTCTTCTCTTGAAGCCATAGTAGAAACCATCGACGCGTTAATACAAGGTTTAGATGATGTATCTGGTTTGCTCGATCTAGCAATCGAAGCTGATGACGAAGAAACTTTTCATGAGGCGGTAGCAGAGTTAGCGCAATTGGAAGGAAAACTGGGGCAATTGGAATTTCGCCGTATGTTTTCAGGGCAGTATGACAGTGCTAACTGTTATCTTGATTTACAGGCAGGCTCGGGAGGAACGGAGGCACAAGACTGGGCTAGCATGTTAATGCGTATGTATCTGCGTTGGGCTGAGTCAAAAGGTTTTAAAACTGAGATTATTGAAGCGTCAGATGGCGATGTGGCTGGTTTAAAATCTGCCACGATAAAAATTATTGGTGAGTATGCGTATGGGTGGTTACGTACTGAAACGGGTGTTCATCGATTAGTGCGTAAAAGTCCTTTTGATTCAGGCGGTCGCCGCCATACTTCTTTTAGCTCAGCCTTTATTTATCCTGAAGTGGATGATGATATTGATATTGAAATTAATCCGGCGGATTTGCGTATTGATGTTTATCGAGCATCAGGGGCTGGTGGTCAACATGTTAATAAAACAGAGTCAGCGGTACGTATAACTCATATTCCAACTGGCATTGTTACTCAATGTCAGAATGACCGTTCACAGCATAAGAATAAAGATCAGGCTTTTAAGCAACTAAAAGCAAAATTATATGAGCTTGAGATGCAAAAGAAAAATGCCGATAAACAAGCATTAGAAGAAAATAAATCTGATATTGGCTGGGGTAGCCAAATTCGTTCTTATGTGCTGGATGATTCTCGAATTAAAGATCTACGTACAGGTGTTGAAAATCGCAATACCCAAGCGGTACTGGATGGTGATCTGGACAAATTCATTGAAGCCAGCTTGAAAGCTGGCTTATGAGGAAAAAAGATGTCTCAACAACAACAGGGTACTGATCAGGCCCTTGATTTAAATAATGAATTAAAAACTCGTCGAGAAAAACTGGCGGGATTGCGTAATAATGGCATTGCTTTTCCTAATGATTTTCGCCGGGAGTATTTATCTAGCGATTTACATGGTAAGTATGCGGATCAGGATGCGGAGCAGCTTACAGCACTGAATATTGATGTCTCTGTTGCCGGACGAATGATTACACGCCGTATCATGGGTAAAGCCTCTTTTGCTACCTTACAAGATATGGGGGGGCGCATTCAGATTTATATTTCTCGTGATGATTTACCTGAAAGGATCTATAACGAACAATTTAAGAAATGGGATCTGGGCGATATTCTCGGTGTTAAAGGTAAATTATTCAAGACCAAAACCGGCGAATTAACCATTCATGGTTATGAAGTTTATTTATTAACCAAAGCATTGCGTCCTTTACCAGATAAATTCCATGGGCTGGCAGATCAGGAAACGCGTTATCGCCAACGTTATCTTGATCTTATTGCTAATGATCGATCACGGCAGACTTTTATTACGCGTTCACGTGTGCTATCTGCTTTACGTAACTTTATGGTTAGTAAAGATTTCATGGAAGTTGAAACACCCATGATGCAGGTTATACCGGGTGGCGCAGCAGCTCGTCCATTTATTACTCATCATAATGCGTTAGATATTGATATGTATCTGCGTATTGCGCCAGAACTTTATTTGAAACGTTTAGTTGTTGGTGGATTTGAGCGAGTTTTTGAAATTAATCGTAATTTTCGCAATGAAGGTATTTCGCCGCGGCATAATCCAGAGTTTACCATGATGGAACTTTATATGGCTTATGCTGATTATAAAGATCTTATTGTATTAACCGAAGAATTATTCCGAACGGTAACTCAAGAAGTATTAGGTACATCTCAGGTAAAATATGGTGAGCATCTATTTGATTTCGGGCAGCCTTTTAGCAAAATGACCATGAAAGAAGCGATAGTCAAATATCGTGCGGAAACGGTGCTGGCTGATTTGGATGATATGACTAAAGCGACAGCGATCGCAAAATCACTAAATATTGAGCCAGAAAAAGGCTGGGGATTAGGTCGTCTACAATGTGAAATTTTTGAGGCAGTGGCAGAAAGCCATTTGATCCAACCGACATTTATTACGGAATATCCGGCAGAAGTGTCTCCCTTAGCTCGTCGTAATGATAATAATCCATTTATTACCGATCGATTTGAATTCTTCATTGGTGGTCGTGAAATTGGTAATGGTTTTTCTGAGCTTAATGATGCAGAAGATCAAGCCGAGCGCTTTGCACAGCAGGTTCGACAGAAAGATGAAGGTGATGATGAAGCCATGTTTTATGATGAGGATTATATCACCGCACTGGAGCATGGATTGCCACCAACGGCCGGTTTAGGTATCGGTATTGATCGGATGATCATGTTATTAACGGATAGCCATACAATTCGTGATGTTATTCTGTTTCCAGCATTACGGCCTGGTAAATAGCCTATTAGATTGCATAAACAATGCCTGGCTTTAGCCAGGCATTGTTATTTTTGTTCGATCTATTATTTGTCGGCAGTGTAATATTTAACCCCAATGCGAATAATTTCGCGTCCTTGTGAGCGCCGATGTTTATTGGTATCTCGCAGAGAATAGATACAACCGCAATATTCTTGTTGATAAAATTGTTCGCGCTTACTAATTTCAACCATTCTGGCTGAGCCGCCTTGCTTACGCCAGTTATAGTCCCAGTAAGTAAGGCCATCGTAATGGCTGGCAGCACGCTTACCACAATCATTGATTTGTTGCATATTCTTCCAGCGAGAAATGCCTAATGAACTGGAGATAATGCTAAAACCATGTTCAGCAGCGTAGAGCGCGGTACGCTCAAATCGCATATCAAAACACATAGTGCAACGAATTCCGCGCTCAGGTTCTTGTTCCATTCCTTTAGCACGGGTAAACCAGTTATCACTATCATAATCAGCATCAATAAACGGCACATTATGCTGCTCAGCGAAACGAATATTTTCGTTTTTGCGGATCTCGTATTCTCGTTGTGGATGAATATTTGGATTATAGAAAAAAATAGTATAATCAATACCTGAAGCACTTAGTGCTTCCATCACTTCACCTGAACAGGGAGCACAACAAGAGTGCAGTAATAATTTATTAGCGCCATTAGGCAGCGTTAGTTTAGGACGGGTAAATTTATCCATGGTTGCAAATTTTTATAGTAATCGATAATAGGGCTAATAATAACAGCAAGCAAGACATATATAATAGCCTTTTTATTTTTTGGGTCAAATTTGTTTGTTATGAGGCAAAGAAGATTTATGACTAGTGATAAGTGATAAAGGCATTCACTACATTTGACTTAAGCAGAAATTAAATTGACGTTGATTGATATAAAAATTTATTTTATTGGATATTAATACAATATTGGATAATTTTTCGTTCAGGAATTAAAGCATATAAATATCTAGTTAAATTAAAATACTTTTATATGAAATATTGTAATAAGATAATATTTCAACTATTGCAAGTGATAGAAAAAAGGAAGCTAAATAAAATTTAGTAATCAATATTTAGTGTAAAAGATTTTGCTAAAAATAGCGTGAATTAATTATAAATAAATAGCAAAAATTTATACTGAAATTGAATGTGTTAAATTAAAAGAGTAAGCGATAGAAAATTTTAATAAATTGTTAAATATTTTAATAACAGAATTTTTTATTGAAAAAATTGCTTTTTATCTGTTTTTGCATCGCAAAATATTGCTTTAGCAGATTATCTTGAGTTAAATAAACCAGCAACTGCCAACCTGTTCACAATTTCTTGATAAAGTTTTTGCTGTAATAACGCGTGTTACATGCTTTTGGACTTGATTTTTGCAAAATAACATAATTAAGTAGTCAATAGGAGTTTATTGCATGAGAGCATCGAGGGTCATTATATTAAGTCTATTTATATCATTATGTTTAGTAAAATCTTTACAAGCAAAAGAGTATCAATTAACGGGTAAAAATATCAATATTCTGTTATCCGATAAGACTAAAGATATATTAGTTTGGTTTAAAAATAACAAAAATAATGATGTCATTAAAGCCGATAATTTATTTGAGATTAGTTTTAATTCAGCAAAAAAATTAACTGAAAAGGATTTTAACTTGCAAAATATTAAGCAAGATAAAAATACCATCACAATAAATTATATTAGGAATAATATTAAAGTAACAACGATACTTGCTTTATATGATCAAGCAAATTTTGCTCGTTACGAAATCCGCATCACTGCTGAAAATAAACCCTTAAACATGAGTATGGTTTCATTAATGCCTTTTAAAACCCAAGCGCCTTTTGTTTATGGTTCAGTTGTTAGTTCTCCAATTATTAGTGATTCATTTTTTATTATTCCAGAAAATCCGTTAACCAATACCACGGCTTATGAAGGCGGTGTAACGCAAAAAATAGGGCAGGCCATTCCTTTACAACCCGCTCATACCCTCAGTTATAAAACTTATATTGGCACTTATAAAAGTGGCCAATTGCGTCGTCATGTTAATCAGTTTTTAAATGTTGTTCGTGCTCGTCCTTATAATCCGTATTTGCACTATAATTCCTGGCTTGATATTGGTTTTTTTAATCCTTATACCGAAAAGCAAGCATTACTACGTATTGAACAGTATGGCGAAGCGTTGGTTAATAAACGCGGTATTAAATTAAATGGTTATTTATTTGATGATGGATGGGATAATTTAAAAGGTAACTGGGGATTCAGTAGCAATTTTCCTAATGAGTTTAAGAAATTAAAATTAGCGGCCGAAAAATATCATGCGGCCTTAGGCATTTGGTTATCACCTTGGGGCGGATATAATAAACCACGCGATATTCGCGTTTCACATGCAGCTGAATTTGGTTATGAAATAATGGATGGTAAATTGGCTTTATCCGGTGCTAATTATTATGCCAATTTTCATAAACGTATTTTAGCGTTAATAAAACAACAAAATATTACTATGTTTAAATTGGATGGTACCGGCAACGCAGATAAGGTGATTCCAGGTAGCCCATTTACTAGTGATTTTGCTGCGGCAATCCATATGATTAGTGATATGCGAAAAGCCAATAATAATCTTTATGTTAACTTGACCACTGGCACCCAAGCGACACCATCCTGGCTTTTTTACGCTGATTCGATTTGGCGTGGTGGTGATGATGTCAACTATTATGGCCCCGGTCCTAAAGTACAACAATGGCTGACTTATCGCGATGCTGAAACCTATCGTTCAATTGTGATGAAAGGCCCATTATTTCCTCTTAATTCTTTAATGTTGCATGGTATTATTTATGCTAAACAAGCCAAATATCTTAATCGACAGTCTGAGCAGGACTTTGCTGATCAGGTTTGGAGTTATTTTGCTACCGGCACTCAGTTACAAGAATTGTATATTACGCCTGAGCTGTTGAGCGATAATAATTGGCATGTATTAGCTACTGCAGCAAATTGGGCCCGTGAAAATCAAGCTATTTTATTTGACAGCCATTGGATAGGTAGTGATCCGACCAAATTAGCGATCTATGGTTGGGCTGCCTGGAGTAATAATAAATCGATTATCAGTTTAAGAAACCCATCGGATAAACTCCAAGAATATTATTTGGATTTACAGCATGATTTAGAATTACCGGCTGGCGCGCCACAAAGTTATCAAGTTAGCCTAAATTATATTAGTAAAAATGGCAGTAAAAAACCGACTAAGATTAATAAATCAACATTAGTGACATTATCGCCTTTTGAAACGGTTGTTATGTTATTAGAGCCTGATAGAGAAAAAAAAGGACGATAAAATATTGGCTAGGATTTGCGCTTAAAAAGCATAATTCAGTTAATTAGCCTCAA
The DNA here is from genome assembly GCF_020268605.1 of Arsenophonus apicola. NCBI lineage: Bacteria > Pseudomonadati > Pseudomonadota > Gammaproteobacteria > Enterobacterales > Morganellaceae > Arsenophonus > Arsenophonus apicola. The sequence continues at coordinate 2,415,786 of NZ_CP084222.1, read as the reverse complement.
AATACAAATACCTCCTTGTCCTTGTTGGCATGGAGGATATTAACAGTTCATTTTTTTATTTTAATTTAGTGTGAAATTTTACAGCTATCAACGTTGATAATGGTACTATCTGATTTTATGTTGGTAATTTCTTGGTATTCCTTGTTTGCTTTTATTATTGCTTCTTTTTGAATCACTCGTATTATAAGAGAAAAACCTATCCCATTCGCTTTGATCTATATTATTTGTATCAACCATGCTGCCAGTGCAATGATATTTTTTTCTTCCTCTAATGACGCAGTAGTTGTGGCTGAAAAGAAGCGTGGTAGTATAAAAATGATTGATAATATTAAGAATTTATTTTTCATGTAAAGAGTCATATTAATGTCCTATTGTTAATATAGTATTTTATTTACTTACGCTGGATATTCTTGTAAATAATAACCAAATTAATTTAAATCATTTGTTAACATTATGTGTAATTATATTTATTTTTTTATTAAATATAATTGGTGATATAATTGTAAATATTGCTGGTGAAAGATATTGCTAGACAATTTTCAGCTACTATTTTATCTATTGTTTTTTATTTTACCTATTATATCAAACTTCAAAATAGCAAATAATAGAATTAAAACCTGTTTTAATATGACAATAATTTAGTATGAAATTAATAAGTTATTTCCATGTTCAATATTCAATTATAAAAAAATAGATAAATGGTTATTTTTATCATTATCAATAATATGGGTATTAAAAATAAAATGATTTTACTATTTTTATAGTTAATGAAATTGTCCATTTTAATGCATTAAAAATGGATAATAAATATAAAAACTATCTTTTTTAATCGATTAACCATAAATACGATAAATTGTTCATTATCAGTAACCGACTAAATATTTTAAATTTACGATTTATTTGTTTTCATTATTTATAATAAATAGTGTAATATAATTTAAACAGTCATTTTAATTAAGCTTAATATTAAAATTTAAATAAGTTAGCATGACATGGATATAGTAAAAAGTAGTAAATCTCGAGGAGCTGGCATTAATGAAAAAGATTATTAGCTTTAGCATTCTGTTATTACTGATTGGTTGTGGTAATAAAACACCGCCTACATCGCCATCATTTAGTAATAAGCAAGATATTATCTTTATTGATCAAACCAAAAAACTTTTTCCAATTGCTAATTATCCCCAAAATAGCGCTCGCTGGATCCCGCCTCATGAACCGGGTTACCGACAACCATTTTTAACTGAAATACAACAAAAAGAGGCGTTCGATAACCTGTTAGCGCGCTATTTTGGGGAACAATCACCCTGGAATGGTAATTACATTCAGTCAGTTTTACAGGATGCACAGGATGTATCGGATGTAAAAAATGCGAAAAGAAATTTATCCCATTTTGCAGAAAAGTTTACTGCGCCTAATGTGAGTCACTATGGCGAAAATTTTCGCTTACTAGATGCTAACTGGAAAGCAAAAATGCAATATCGGGTATCCGTGCCGATAGCTGAGCATTTTACTGTTGCTGACCGAGGGATCACTTTGCGTGAAACCGCGGTAAGATTCCTACCAACGGCTTATCCTGCTTTTGAAGATCCGCGTGAAGCCGGTCAAGGTTATCCTTTCGATATGCTGCAAAACTCAGCCCTTCATCCAGCTGAACCGGTTTACATTGCGGCAGTAACAGCAGATAAATCTTGGAGTTTCATTATTTCATCAACGGTCATGGGATGGGTGGATAGCTCACATATTGCTAAAGCAAATAATCATTTTATCCAGCAGTGGACAGCCATGGCGAACAAAAAGCTGGCTGCGGTTATTAATGATAATGCCAGTTTTACTGATGAACAGGGCATTTTTAGATTTACCGCCCGTACGGGCACATTATTGCCATTAAAATTGATTAAAGGTAAAGCAAAGATTGTATTACCAGTATCGGATGGCAATGGTTATGCTGTTATTCGTTATGCACCACAGTTTGAACAACAAGTGCGTCAGGTACCTATCTTACCGACCGCCGAAAATATGGCACATATCATCCAATATATGCAAGGCAAGGATTATGGCTGGGGAAGTCTTTATGGTTTTAATGACTGTTCGGCGGAAGTGAGAAATCTTATGTTGCCTTTTGGTATTTTTCTGCCAAGAAATTCACTACCCCAATCGTTAATTGGTAAGCGAATTGACCTGAGCGATTATTCAACCAATGAACGGATTGCTTATTTGATGAAATATGGCCAGCCATTTAAAACATTAATCTATATACAAGGTCATATTATGTTGTATGTTGGTAACTCAAATTGGCAGGGGCGTCCTGTACCGATAATCTACCATAATGTATGGGGATTGAGACCCGCAGCGCCACCGAGTCGCAGTATTATTGGCCAGTCCGTTTTTCTGCCGCTGTTGGCTCAATATCCTGATGCACCAGAACTTGAATCACTGGCAAGCAAGCCGCTATTTATTATTAGCTATCTCGATCAAGCAGAGTGATGATGATTTGATAAATTTTTCCCTCGCCCCCTTTTATTAACGCAATGCAACTGCCAGTGGCAAATTAACAATCTTGCGGCTGGCAACAATTCTCTATTTGTTCATCCAGATGTTTGCTAACGCTTACTATTTTCTAGCAATCATTTATGTAATATTTGATGCAGTTAACATTCTTGAATAGCTCAATTGTTAAATTTTGCTAAATTAATAAGTCATTTTTAACAATTTACTTATCTTAGGATGGTGCATAATGGATCTATCACCTGCTTTATGGAGTCTAATCGCTCAATGGCGTGATTGGGCATCAGAACCAAATATTGATCCATCGGAACAGAGAGAGACTGCATTAAACAGAGTTTTTGACTGTATCATTAAAAAAGATCCACATCTTGATTTATCCCACTTGTCTTTAACTTCGTTGCCTACCTTACCAGAATGGTTAATAACATTAGATATTCATAATAATCAGTTAACCACACTGGCCGCTAATTTGCCCAAAACATTAACTCATTTGGATGCAGGTAAAAATCAATTAACTAGCTTGCCTGAGCATCTACCTGAAACATTAATAGAAATAAGGGTTGATCATAATAAGTTAACTAGGCTACCTGATAATCTGCCAAAAAACTTATCTATGTTAAATGCTGATCATAATCGATTAAGTAGTTTGCCTGAGCATCTGCCTGACGGATTATCAGTATTAGATGTTAGTGATAACCAATTGACGACTATACCTCATAATTTACCCCTATCATTAACCATTTTGTCTGTTAATAAAAATAACCTCGAAAGTTTGTCTGATAATCTACCAAATAACCTATTTTATCTTGATGCCAGCGACAATCCATTGACTGCTTTACCTAATAAATTACCATTTAAGCTAGAAAAATTAATGGTTAATAACGCATTTTTGACCGCATTACCAAATACTTTGCCTGACGAGTTATACCATCTAAGTGTCAGCAACAATCAAATAACCGCGCTGCCCACTAAACTTCCGCCTAAGTTACAAGCACTGACAATCGATATCAATCAGTTAAGCGTATTACCCAATCAACTGCCAGCACTATTAAGAATGCTGAATGTAGCATCTAATAAATTAACAAGCTTACCGCAAGTCTTGCCCGTAGATTTAATTGTGCTGGATGTTAGTCATAACCAATTAAAAGCACTGCCTAAAATTTTACCAAACAACTTACTTACCTTACTCGCTAATGATAATCAACTGGCCTCGCTACCATTTTTACCACGAGATTTAAATATTGTTAAAGTTTATGGTAATCAGTTAAAAAATATACCCGATCAACTACCACCTTGGTTAACAGTATTAGATATTGGTGATAACCAATTAACGGCCATTCAAGGCGCTTTACCGGATGAATTAAAACTGTTAAATGTTAGTCGAAATCAGCTAAAAAAATTGCCTGACCATTTACCAGATTCTTTAGTAGAAATTGATGCGAGTTATAATGAACTAGTTTCACTACCTGATAAATTGTCTGCTGCATTAAACCGCTTATTGATTGCCGGCAATCAATTAACTTGGCTAGGCAGGAATTTGCCGCGCGGGCTCACCCAATTAGATGTTAAGCGCAATCAACTAAAGGCGTTACCCGAGGACTTGCCAGATGGCATCACTGAATTAGATGTTAGCCACAATCAATTAAGGGTATTTCCTGATCATATACCCACATCACTAGAAATTTTGGATGCCAGCTATAACAAATTTGTAAGCTTGCCTGCTCATTTACCGCCAAGCTTACAATATCTTGTTGCTCACCATAACCAACTCAATTTGCTGCCTGATCCATTACCTTTTAACCTTAACATTCTGATTGTTAATAATAATGAATTAACTCAATTGCCGGAAGTTATGCCTGTTTTTTTACAGCAGATCGTGGTACATAATAATCAATTAACTGAATTGCCGCATTTTTTTGAAAATTTATCCTATCTTGATGCAAGTTATAACCGGTTAACTGAGTTTCCTGCACATTTGCCTACTGATGTGGTGACTCTTATTCTGCATAATAATCAGTTACCAGCTTTACCTGCTCATTTATTCCAAGATCTGATTTTTTTGATGTACATAATAATCAGATCACTAGCTTACCTGACCATCTGCCTTTACTGTTGCAGTACAGTGACTTTAGTGGTAACCCATTGGACTCAATACCTACTCGTTTTCCATTGCAACTCCAACAATCGCGTGACGACGAGCATAGTATAGATATTTCAGAGGAGGAGTTACTTCATTGGGCACATGATAAATATATTAGTGCTGATGAATATCACGGCAGAAATATTGCAGTAAAAAGAATAAACGCTTGCATTAATGATAATAATAGTAAGTCACTTGATTTATCCGGTTTACATTTAACCCGTTTACCGGCTCATTTGCCTGCAAGCATTACCGAACTTAGAATCAACAACAATCAACTGTCGGTTTTGCCGACTAGCTTGCCAGCGAATCTAAAATATTTATATGCGGCAGATAATCAGTTAAATGCTTTACCGGGCAATCTGCCTAATTCCTTAATTTATCTTGATGTTAGTGGCAATAAACTGACGGCTTTGCCGAATACGTTGCCTATTATGTTACAACATTTAGATGGTCATAATAATTTATTGACCTATTTGCCAACTAATCTACCCAATATTTTAATTACCTTGGATGTTAGTCATAATCAACTGATATCCCTGCCAAATAATTTATCAAATAAATTAAAGAAACTCGATATTAGTGATAATCAATTAACAGCCTTACCTGACAGTCTGCCTAATCAATTAGGGCATCTTAATGTCAGTTATAATCAATTGGGAATAATGCCAGGAAGCTTGTCTAATAAATTAAAATACTTAGATGTTAGTCATAACAGATTAACCACTTTATCTAATCATCTATCTGACAAACTAAGATACCTTAATGTTAGTGATAATGAGCTAACGGTTTTGCCGCCTAATCTGCCGGCTAAATTAAAATATTTGAATGTTAACAGTAATCAGTTGAAAGAATTACCCGCTCACTTCCCTAATAAACTACTTTTTCTTGATATTGATAACAATCCGCTCACTAGTGATCATGCCGCTATTTCCATTGCGGCTATTGAAAGCAAGCAGACTGCACAATTATCTAAGTTATTCAGGCCTATATATGAATTAATTCCAGAATGGTTCAAATGGTTAGATCAAGCCCCCACAAAGGAAGCCAATGCTAGAGAAATTGCCGTTCATCGAATGATTGATTGTCTTTGTTTGCAAGAACGATCACTTGATTTATCCAACTTAAATCTTACTAGCCTTCCCGCTCATGTACCTTACAATCTGATATCATTAAATGTTAACGATAACCAACTTGCAGTGTTACCGGCGGAACTCCCATCCACTATCCAAAAGCTTTATGCTTCTAATAATCAGTTAACTTCTCTGCCTGTTAACCTACCTGAAAGGTTAATACTATTGGATGTTAACCATAACCAGTTAATGGCGTTAGGCAATAATTTGCCAACCACGTTGCTCGGTATAGATATTAGTAACAATCAATTGATTCGATTACCGAATAATTTACCAGCTGGTTTACTATTACTGAATGCCAATAATAACCAATTAACCTTCTTACCTGATAGCCTGCCGGCCAGTTTAACGCATCTGTTCGTGGGTAATAATGAATTAAAAACGTTAACTAACTATTTGCCAAATTCATTAATCAGGATTGATGTCAGTAATAATCAACTTACAGCCTTGCCTGATCATATTCCTGATAAATTAATAAAATTTAACTTTACGAAAAATCAACTCAGTGCTGAGTCGATATATCTGCCTATTAACCTTCGCTTGACTGATTCTAGTCGGGATTATGCTAGCTTGAACTTTGATCGTAAGGTATCAGATTGGCAACTGCCAGCAGTGAGTTTTCAGCATGAAGGTGAAAGCAGTCGTTTCGATGGCCAATTAATTATCCAACTGGAAGATGATCTACTAGTGAGAGAGGCGGCGAGTAAATTATTTAAAAAACATCCGCAAATATCGGTTTTAGTGCAACTGGATAGTGAGGGAAATAGTTTTAAGGTGCATGGCAATATCGAGCATTTGCGGCAGCAAACTAAGCAGCACTGGCAGTTAGTTGGCCATGGCCGTAGCCTGCCTGATGGAGAATATGTCAGCCTGGCCTGGCGTGAGGCTAAATCGCTGGCACAGCAATTAAAACAATTGGCGATAGATTTGCAGATAACTATTTCGCCCAAACATATCAATCTGGTGGGTTGTTCGTTGGCAGACGATCAGCAGCAAATCAGTTATGTCAAACAATTTGCTGTAGCCTTAGATGAAACGATTCGACCCTATTCTGTCTCTGCTTATTCGTCTAAGCTGATGGTCAATAATGAGGGCAGAAAACGATTGATAGAAACGGGTAATAAAACCACGCTGTTTTTTAATAATGAGAAAAATGACTGGCATATAGAGAAGGTGGCCGGTAAAACCGTTAATAACCTGGCAAAATCAGCGATTGAACCCGCGACCTTAGGTGCTCCTGCCAGGCTGGAGTCTATCTCTTATAAATTAATGTCTTTCATTAAGCAGGCTGAACAATTTCAGTCGATTATGAGTCAGTTTTATCATTATCATCGCTTGTCGCTACAAAAGTGGGTACCGCTTTTTACTAGTTTAAGCAAAAGTAAAATGCAGCCGGGCAGTTATGATTTACATTTTATTCATAATGAGACCCATCAATTGAAGAAATTAATTACTAATAATAAACATATTATTGATTTTATTAATAAATTTAATCAATATTTGGAAATGATTATTAAAGTTTATTATTACAACGGTAAAACATTAGTTTTGCGGGGTAATATGACAGATGTTGATAGTGTGCATGGATTAAATGCCGCTTTCCTGCTCAAAGAATTGATCCCCTGGTTTGCCAATAAACATCGGCTTGGTGTGATGGATAATGAGTTATCAGAAACCCTCAGTATGGCACTGAATATACACACTTATCTCAATTTGACACAAATAGTGCACGGGACAGTGGAAGATACATTAAGGTTGGTTAATTTATATCAAATGGCTGCCTACCAGGGGCAGCAGGCAACAAAAGGATTATTTAGCCCGTTGTTTTATGGCAGCTACGTTTTAGCAGGTGTCTTTAATATTGCCAGTATTGTTTTGGATAGTATTGAATTAGCGCATGCGCAAAATGATCTGCAACGAGTGGTTTTTAGTGCTCAGTTAGGGGTTGATATTACTAATTTAGTGGTTGTTGGCATAGGAATAGGGGCTAGCATGCTAGGGGCAACCACAGTTGCTACTTTTACTGGTGCGTTAGCTGTCCCATTAGCAGGGGTAGGGATCGGCGTCACTGCGTTGGCTGAAGCGTTTGGTAAGGTAACCCATAGTGTTCAGATAGTCGGCAACTATTTTGCCGATATCGATTTGGCTTATCAAGATGGTGGCTATCGGCGGATAACGAAAAAAATCACTGACAGTGATGCGGTTATCACAATTATGCAGCCGATTCCAGGCGCCGTCATTACTGAACTGGACTTACGACACAATACACTGACTTATGATAGCCAATATCTTTATCGTAATGATCCTACTTATTCCAGCGGATCAGGCCACAGTAATTATTTCTTGTTCTGGCCCAATCGAGGCGTAAATCGAGATAAAAGCCAGGCGATCAATATTCGACAGGGATTGGGCTATCAAAGTAGTCAATCCAACTTTAAGTCAGGTGATGATGTTCTGATCCTGCCAGGTACGCCGATTACCTACCTAGATTATGCCTATATGATCTTACCTTTTGTCACCACACGTGATGATAGAGGTTTTGCTCTATTAAGAAAACTGGAAGAAGACGGTCGGTTTGATTTCGATTTTTATGCTTTTCCCGGTGAACGGGCAATCTATCGGATTATACCCAATTATGTGGCAACCCCGATTAAAGTGATTTTAGACGATCGCGATCGGAACTTGGTGCTACCTACATTACCGGTCGAGTTTCAGCATTATATTAGTTATCAGTTGATTGGTGGTGAAGGAGAATATCGGATTAGCTTAGCGAGAGGCGTGTCAATAACCTTACAATCAAATCATGCCAATACGCGTTGGCTATTGGATGCACGTTATCTTGAGTTGGGCACTAATATGCAGGTTAGCGAAGAGGGTAACTATCTCTATATAGATAATGTTATTGTCACGTTACCAAAAAATGCCAGTCGGATTACGGTGATAAATAAACAGGGAACCTTCGTCTTTGATGAAAATAGTCAGCAAATGCATATCATTCATATGGATGCGATGCATTTCAATAATAGTGATTCACTGGATGAATATCTAAAAATGTTAGCCAATATTCAGGATCATCCAACTCCATTTGTCATCATCGATCACTATCAACCAGATAATGCTGTTGGACATGTCGGCAGAGCTTATTATGAAACCGCCCGTAGCCGTATGATTTATACCAATCGGCCAGATGCAGCGGAATTTCTCAGTCAAGCGATGTTAGCCAAAGTTGACGGTGATAAAGCCTGGTTTTATCGCGATACCGCTATTTGGCAGGTAGAAATTAGTACGGGGCAGTTATTGCGGCAATATCTGCCATTTAGTTTTCCTGTGGTAAATGATGCCGCTATTCGTAGCTATACGATTCAGGGAAATGGTCAATTGCTGTTTGTGATTGAGCAAAATGGCATGCGTTGTGTTTATACCGTTGAGGATAGTGCGCTGAATTTGGTTGCGATTAATGGTAGTAAAGCTCTGTTAAACCTGTTAAATCGGCTCAAACAGCTGGTAGATTTTGTTGGCCAAAATAAAAAACCAGAGTTGTTGTTATCTGAACATAATCAATTTGGTGCCTCTCCAAGCTTTGATATGCATCACTTAGATAAGCTTGCTTCATCAGCCGCTTTTATTCCCAGCCAACTGGCAAAAATAGTCTATTTATCGGGTTATAATGGCGGGCAAGAGCAGCATTATTGGTTAATAACTGAGGGTAAGAATGCAAACAAGATGATCCGTTTAAACTTAGTCGCTCAATCAAAGAGTGATGAGCTACCCCATGGCGATGAGGTGATTGCCAACCAAGCGCACTCGTCAACATCGCTGTCAGAATTTATTCTTGTGGCAACCACGACAGGGGAGTCAACCGGTTATTATTTTTATAATCCACAAACACATGCTCTCTATTTTCAACCAGATAATGGTTTGTCCAATAGCCAGGCGCAATTGGTTGCGAGTAATATTCGATCACTTTTTCCCATTAATAATAAATTATTTTGTCAGCGAGAAGATGGGATATTTAGTTTATTGGATAACCAGGGGAAAAATATCTTAATTGGGATTTCTCAGGATTGGTTACGTAAGCATAATGACAATGTTATATTAGATTTGCATAAACTGATTAATGGGATGCCAGATTCAGCTGATTACATCATGTTGCAGGGTTTACAGGATTGAGATGGAAATCCGATAAGAGGTTGGTATGATAGTAAAGCCGGTCGAATAGTACAAGCGGGAAGTAGTTTAGATGCTAATCATGATCTGGTTTATTTAGGTCTATCAGAAGATCGGCAGGAAGCATTGATTTATGATAATGACGAACAGCAGCAATATCGTTTTTTGCAACCCGCCAACGTCACATTGACGCCGACAGAAAATGGACTTTTGATCTCAGATATTCCGACAGATCCTTTATGGGCCGCTTTTGCTTAGTGGTCTTTCCGGATAATCGTTATTTTGTTGTTAAGACCGGCAGCGCCACTGGGTCGCAGTATTATTGGCCAATCAGTTTTTCTGCGGCTCTTGGCACAATATCCTGATGCATTAGAACTTGAATCACTGGCAAGCAAGCCGCTATTTATTATTAGTTATCTTGCTCAAGCGGAGTGATGATATGATAATTTTTTAATGCACTCTTCTATGCGCGCAATGCAACTGCCAGTGACAAATTAATAATCTTGTGGCTAGCAACAATTCGCTTTTTATTCATTCCATTTTTTGCCAACACTTGCCATTTTCTATCAATCATTTTATGCAATATTTGATGCAGTTAACATTCTTGAATAGTTCAATTGTTAAATTTTGCTAAATTAATAAGTTGTTTTTAACAATTTACGTGCATTTGGATGGCAAAATTATGGATATAACACCTGCTCTTTTGGAGTTAGTAACAGAATGGCGAGATTTGGCATCAGAACCAGATATCGATCCAATGGAACGGAGAGACATTGCGCTAAATAGACTTTTGAGTTGTATTAACGAAGATAATTCATGGCTGAATTTAGCTGGTTTGTCTTTGACTTCGTTGCCTGATTTACCGGAATGGATTACACAATTAAATATTAATGATAATCAGTTAACCACGCTGCCCAATAATCTACCAAAACAATTAACCAATTTGAATGCGGGTAACAATCAATTAACCAGCTTGCCTGAACATCTACCTGACACATTACTTGAATTAAATATTCAGCATAATAGGCTGACTTGGTTACCAGATAAGCTACCAAAAAAATTAACCATATTAAATGCTAACCAAAATGAATTAAGTAGCCTGCCTGATCAACTGCCCACAAAATTATCAATATTAAATGTTAATGATAATGAATTGACCGTATTACCGAGTAGTTTACCAACATTTTTAAGCATTTTGTATGTGGATAAAAACAATCTGGAGAGCTTGCCTGATAAGCTACCAAGTAACATATTTGAACTCAAAGCTAATGATAATCCATTGACTGCATTGCCTAATCAGTTGCCATATTGGCTAGAAAGATTAGAGGTTAATGGGGCATATTTAACGGCATTACCAAGCATGCTTCCTAACAAGTTATGCTCTCTTTATGTCAACAATAACCAGATAACCGCGCTGCCCGCTAAACTTCCAACTCACTTACAAGAACTTAAACTCGATAAAAATCTGCTAAGCACATTACCCCCTCAACTGCCAAAAATGTTGAAAGTGCTTAGTGTAGCAGATAATAAATTACAGAAACTGCCAGATGAGTTGCCAAGTAATTTAATTAACCTTGATGTTGGTAATAATCAGTTAAAAAAGCTGCCGGAAATTTTACCGCATGAATTACGTAGCTTACGCGCTAATGACATTCTACTGACTTTGCTACCATCAGATTTACCCAGTGAATTAAAAATTCTTAAACTTTGCGGCAATCAATTAAAATTTTTACCTGATAAATTACCAGCAGGCTTAATAGTATTGGATGTTGGTGATAATCAATTAACTGCTTTACCCGTCGATTTGCCGGCTAATTTATTCATATTATATGCTAATCGAAATCAACTAACAAAATTGCCTGACCATTTACCAAATTCAATAACCGCGCTTAATGCCAGTTATAATCAGTTAGTTTCACTAACCATTAAATTACCTGACTTGTTACAAATTTTATCTCTGGCGGGTAATCAATTAACTTCATTATCCAGTGAGTTGCCGGCCGGGCTTACCGAATTCTATCTTGAGCATAATAGATTAACTGTGCTACCTGAGGGTTTACCAGACGGGATAGAAACATTAGTTGTTAGCCATAATCTATCAACGACATTACCCGATGCTTTACCCTCATCACTAATCACGTTGGAAGCTTGCTATAATAAACTTACCAGTTTGCCTAATAGTTTATCGGATAGCATACAATATCTTATTGTTAGCCATAATCAACTCTTTTTGTTGCCCGATCGGTTACCTGGCGACCTTGTGACATTGATTGTTAATAATAATCAATTAACTCAATTACCTCCAATTATGCCTCCTTCCTTAGAGCATATTGTGCTATATCATAACCAATTAACCGAATTACCGCATTTTTTTGATGATGTAGAATACCTTGATGCCAGTTATAACCGATTAACAGAATTTCCCCCTGATTTGCCCGATGAATTGATTACGCTTATTCTGCATAATAATCATTTGCAGGCTTTACCTGCCCATTTATCCGAAGATTTGGTCTTTTTTGATGTACATAATAATCAGATAGTCATCTTACCTGAGCATCTGCCTTTAGAGTTGGAGTACAGTGACTTTACTGGTAATCCCTTGGATTCAATACCTACTCGTTATCCATTGCAATTCCCTCAATGGCATAGCGTTGAGCATAGTATAGACATTTCAGAAGAGGAGTTACTTGATTGGGCTGCTGATAAAAATATTACGCATGACGAAGCTAATAGTAGAGATGTTGCGCTTGAAAGAATAATGGATTGCATTAAGGATAATAATAGTCAGTCACTTGATTTATCTGGTTTATATTTAACCCGTTTACCGGATAATTTGCCTGCAAGCATTACCGAACTTAGAATCAACAACAATCAACTATCGGTTTTGCCGACTAGCTTGCCCGCCAATCTAAAATATTTATATGCGGCAGATAATCAGTTAAATGCTTTACCGGGCAATCTGCCTAATTCCTTAATTTATCTTGATGTTAGCGTCAATAACCTGACCGCTTTGCCGAATACATTGCCTATTATGTTAAAACATTTTGATGGTCATAATAATTTATTGACCTCTTTACCAACTCATCTGCCTGATATTTTAATTACTTTGGATGTTAGTCATAATCTGCTACAATCTCTGCCAGATAATTTATCTAATAGATTAAAAAAACTCAATATTGGTGATAATCAATTAACTGTTTTACCTGACAGTCTACCCAATCAGTTAGGGCATCTTAATGTCAGTTATAATCAATTGGGAATAATGCCAGGAAGCTTGTCTAATAAATTAAAATACTTAGATGTTAGTCATAACAGATTGACCACTTTATCTAATCATCTATCTGACAAACTAAGATACCTTAATGTTAGTGATAATGAGCTAACGGTTTTGCCGCCTAATCTGCCGGCTAAATTAAAATATTTGAATGTTAACAGTAATCAGTTGAAAGAATTACCCGCTCACTTCCCTAATAAACTACTTTTTCTTGATATTGACAATAACCCGATCATTATGGGTCATGTCCCTCTTTCTGTTACTGATATTGAAATAAAACAGGGAGCTCAATTACCTGAGTTATCCCGCTCTAAAGGTGAATTAATTTTAGAATGGTCAGAATGGTTAGTACGAGCACCGGCAAAGGAAATGGTTGGTAGAAAAACCCATTTGATCGAGTGGTTGATTGTCTTCGTTCGCAAGAACGATCCCTTGATCTATCAAACTTAAATCTAACCAGCTTACCGGATTATCTCCCCGATAATCTGTTATCACTAAATATTAACGGCAACCAATTGACGTCGTTGCCAGCTCATCTGCCAGCCACCATCGAGATGTTATATGCTTATAATAATCAGTTAACTTCTCTACCAGATACGCTGCCTAAAGGGTTAATACAATTGGATGTAAGCCATAACCGGTTGGCAGAGTTAGCAAATAAATTGCCAGCCACTTTGGCCAGTTTAGATATTAGTTACAATCAATTGATTCGCTTATCGGATAATTTGCCTGCTCAATTACAATTGCTTAATGTCGATAATAACCAATTAACCTTTTTACCTGATAGCCTGCCGGCAAATTTAACCAACCTGATTGTAAGTAATAATAAATTAAAAATATTAACCAATTATTTGCCCAATTCATTAATAAGGATTGATGCCAGTAATAACCAACTTATTGCCTTGCCTGATCATATTCCAGATAAATTAATAAAATTTAACTTTACCGGAAATCAACTCAAAGCTGAGTCAATTCATCTGCCAATTAATCTTAGCCTGGATGGTTCAATTTGGGATTATGCTACATTGATCTCTGCTCGTGTGGTGTCAAGTTGGCAACGGCCAGCTGTGAATTTTCAGCATGAAGGTGAAAGTAGCCGGTTTGATGGTCAATTAATTATACAACTGGAAAATGATTCGATAGTAAGAGAAGCGGCGAGCCAATTACTAAAAAAACATCCGCAAATATCGGTTTTAGTGCAGCTGGATAGTGAGGGAAATCGTTTTACGGTGCATGGCAATATCGAGCATTTGCGGCAGCAAACTCAGCAGCGCTGGCAGTTAGTTGGCCATGGTCGAGATAGCCTCCTTGATGGAGAACATGTCAGCCTGGCCTGGCGTGAAGCTAAACCGCTGGCACAGCAGTTAAAACAATTGGCGACGGATTTGCAGATAACTATTTCACCGAAACATATCAATCTGGTTGGTTGTTCGTTGGCTGACGATCAGCAGCAAACCAGTTATGTCAGACAATTTGCTGAAGCTTTAGATAAAACGATTCGACCCTATTCTGTCTCTGCCTACTCTTCC